>JANNSG010000089.1:0-41664 GCA_031402355.1 Pseudorhodobacter sp.
TCTAGGAGCAAGCAAAATGGCTGCTAAGGACGTCAAGTTCGATACCGATGCCCGCGACCGCATGTTGCGTGGCGTAAACATTCTTGCCGACGCTGTGAAAGTCACCCTTGGGCCAAAAGGCCGCAATGTGGTGATCGACAAATCGTTCGGTTCCCCCCGCATCACCAAAGACGGTGTGACCGTTGCCAAAGAAATCGAGCTTTCCGACAAGTTCGAAAACATGGGCGCGCAGATGGTGAAGGAAGTTGCTTCCCGCACCAATGATGAGGCTGGCGACGGCACCACCACCGCGACCGTGCTGGCACAGGCGATCATCAAGGAAGGCCTGAAGGCCGTTGCCGCTGGCATGAACCCGATGGATCTGAAGCGTGGCATTGATCTGGCAACTGCGAAAGTAGTGGCCGCGATCAAGGCAGCGGCGCGTCCGGTTTCGGATTCTGCTGAAGTCGCGCAAGTTGGTACCATCTCCGCCAACGGCGAAGCTGAAATCGGTCGTCAGATTGCGGACGCGATGCAGAAAGTCGGCAACGAAGGCGTGATCACTGTTGAAGAAAACAAGGGTCTGGAAACAGAAACCGAAGTTGTCGAAGGCATGCAGTTCGACCGTGGTTACCTGTCGCCCTACTTTGTGACCAACCCGGACAAGATGCTGGCTGAGCAAGAAGACGTGTTGATCCTGCTGCACGAAAAGAAGCTGGGCAGCTTGCAGCCAATGGTTCCATTGCTGGAAGCCGTGATCCAAAGCCAGAAGCCACTTCTGATCATTTCGGAAGATGTTGAAGGCGAAGCGCTTGCGACCCTCGTGGTCAACAAGCTGCGCGGTGGTCTGAAAATCGCGGCTGTGAAGGCCCCCGGTTTTGGTGACCGTCGTAAAGCCATGCTGCAGGATATCGCTGTGCTGACCGGTGGTCAGGTGATCAGCGAAGATCTGGGCATGAAGCTGGAAAATGTTGGTCTGGACATGCTTGGCCGCGCCAAGAAGGTCACGATCACCAAAGACACTACCACCATCATTGATGGCGCTGGCGACAAAGCTGAAATCAAGGCACGGGTCGACCAGATCCGCACCCAGATTGAAGAAACCACATCCGACTACGACAAAGAAAAACTGCAAGAACGTGTGGCCAAGCTCGCTGGCGGTGTTGCTGTTATCCGCGTTGGTGGGATGACCGAGATCGAAGTGAAAGAGCGTAAAGACCGCGTTGATGACGCGCTGAACGCAACCCGCGCTGCCGTGCAAGAAGGCATCGTGGTTGGCGGCGGTGTGGCCCTGATCCAGGCTGGCAAGGTTCTGGAAGGCTTGAAAGGCGCAAACAGCGACCAGAATGCCGGCATCGCGATTGTGCGCAAAGCCCTTGAAGCACCGCTGCGCCAGATCGCGCAGAACGCAGGTGTTGACGGTGCGGTTGTGGCGGGCAAAGTGCGCGAATCCAACGACAAGGCATTCGGGTTCAACGCACAGACCGAAGAATATGGCGACATGTTCAAGTTCGGCGTGATCGACCCAGCCAAAGTTGTGCGTACAGCACTGGAAGATGCGGCATCGGTAGCCTCGCTTCTGATCACCACGGAAGCGATGATCGCTGACCGTCCGGAGCCCAAATCGGGCGGCGGCGGCATGGGCGGCGGCATGGGTGGAATGGGCGGCATGGACGGGATGATGTAATCATCCGTTCCCGTCTGGGAAAGTTCGGGAAAGGGCATCCGGAAGGGTGCCCTTTTTCTTTGGTCGGTTACCAAATTGGGCGGGTTCCCCGCAAGCTTTTGCCTCGCCTGTCCGGGTTCCCCGGAAAGGCGAAAGGTTCTTGAGTATTTGAGCGAAGAAAAAGCTGCCGCGCGGGAAAGATTGCCGGGGCTTGGGTGGCGCGATATGCAGAGACATGGCCCTGTTTTTGTGGACGTCCCTTGCGATGCTGGCTTTTGCCGCGAATTCGGTTCTGAACCGGATGGCGGTGGGGGGTGGGCTGATTGATTCGGTCAGCTTTGCCGTGATCCGGTTGATGGCGGGCGCAGGGATGCTGGCGGGGCTAGTGCTTGCGCGGCGTATCTGGCGCGGAGGTGCGGTGTGGCCAGGGCTGCGGGGGCGGCTGGCGGGTGTGGGCGGGTTGCTGACTTATTTATTTGGATTTTCGTTCGCCTATCTGTCGCTGGATGCGGGGATTGGAGCGTTGATCCTGTTTGGATCGGTGCAGATCACCATGTTTGCGGGGGCGCTGATGGCGCGGGAAGTGGTGCCACCCGCGCGCTGGGCCGGGGCGGGAATGGCCTTTGTGGGGTTGTTGGTGCTGGTGGCACCGGGGGGCAGTATCGGGGCGATCGGGCCGGTCATGGCAATGGTGTTGGCAGGGGCGGGCTGGGGGATTTACTCGCTGGCCGGGCGCGGGGCGGATGATGCGCTGGTGGCGACGGCGGCGAATTTCGGGCTGGCCCTGCCAGTGGCAGTATGCGTGGCGCTGATCCTTGGGCTGGGGGACTTGGTGCAGCCAATGGGGGTGTGGCTGGCGGTGCTGTCAGGGGCGGTAACATCGGGGCTTGGCTATGCGCTGTGGTACGGTCTGGTGCCGCGTTTGGGGGCTGCTCGGGCCGGTGTGGCGCAGCTGACAGTACCGGTGTTGGCGGCGGGTGGCGGCGCGGTGCTGCTGGGCGAGGGTGTCAGCCTGCGGTTTGCGGTGGCCGCGGCCCTGGTTTTGGGCGGTGTGGCTTTGGCGAGTTTTGTGCGGCGATAGGCGCAACTGTCAAAGCGGGCGGGCCATCCGAATTTGGACATGGGTTTTGATCCCGATTTGTTTGGGGGCGCCGCGCATTTCCTCGACAAAGCCCATTTTTGACCAGAACCGGTGGCCCTTGGTGTTTTCTTCCAGCACGGCGATCAGGATACGGGGTGCGTGGCGGGTTTTTGCAGCTGCAAAGACATGATCCAGCATCTTCTGCCCCAATCGTTCGCCGCGATGGGCGGGGTCGATCAGCAACAGGCCGATATAGGCGTCGTCCAGGTTGGGGAAGCCAAACACCACTTCGGACATGGCGACAAGGTGATCCTGTTCAAACCAGCCAAAGTGCAGTTTCGTAGCGGGATCGATGCCGGGCGGCGTGCCGGTGAAGAAATCCTCGGTCTGGCTGCTGTTGGGCGGTTGGCCGGATTCAAGCAGCACATAATCGGCGGCACGGCGAAACAGGTCTGCCACGGCGGCGGTATCGGTGGCTTGGAGCAAGACGCGTATCATCGCACGATCACCTCTAGCGGGTCATAGAGCGCGGTATCGCCCCATGTGGCATCAGGCAGGCTGTCTGGTTTGTAGCGGATATGGGAAAGACCTTCGCGTGCGAACAGGCGGCGTTTCGTGACGACGCCTTCGGGATCGCGCCATGTGGGGTCAAGCGTGCCGCCGGCAATCTGGCAGTGGAAATAGATGTCGACCTGATGAAAGCCGGATGTGGGATCGTGGAATTCATTGATCAGTGCGGGTGCGCCAACTGTCACGGTCAAGCCGGTTTCTTCATAGACTTCGCGGATCAGATTTTCCGGCAGCGATGTACCGGGGTGAACGCCGCCACCGGGGGCGCACCACAGATCGGATGTGCCGCCGGGGTAGGCGTTGACCAGAAGCAACTGGTCGTCAATCAGGATCAGCGCGCGGGCTGCAAGGCGGGGGGTGCGAAGTGTCATGAGCGTCAAGCTGTGACGTTGGGGCGGGATTGTCCATGCCCCTCGAAACGGGCAGACAAAGCGGATAGGGTGAAGACATGTTAAAGATTGCAGTCTTTGCCCTGTGTTTGGCGACGCCGTTTTCGGCAAAGGCCGATTGTGTCGTCCTGTTGCATGGGCTTGCGCGCAGTGAGGCATCCTTATTGGCAATGGAAGCGGCATTGAAGGCGCAGGGGTACAGCGTCGTCAACGAAGGCTATCCATCGACGAAAGCCGACATCGCAGACCTGGCCGCTGCGCATGTAGGCCCGGCAGTGGCGAAATGTAACGGGGCCCGCGTGAACTTTGTAACCCATTCAATGGGCGGTATTCTGGTGCGGGTCTGGCTGGGGGAAAACCGCCCCGCCGATTTCGGCCGGGTGGTGATGCTGGCGCCACCCAACAAAGGGTCGGAACTGGTTGATGCCTTTGGCGAGATTGGTGCGTTTCAATGGGTGAACGGGCCTGCTGGGCTGGAACTGGGCACCGGAGCGGAAGATGTGCCACGCGGGTTGCCAAAACCGGATTATGAGCTTGGTGTGATCGCCGGTACACGGTCGGTGAACCCGATCTATTCCGCCGTTATACCGGGACGCGATGACGGCAAGGTTTCGGTTGACAGCACGCGGGTGGCGGGGATGACAGATTTCATGACATTGCCCGTGACCCACACGTTTATGATGCTGAACCCGGTGGTGATTGCCGAAACCATACGGTTTCTGGGCACCGGCGCATTTGACCCGACCATCACCTATGGCAAAGCGGTTGGGGATGCAGTGGATAAGGTGATGGGCGGCGACTAGGCCTTTGGGATGATCCGGTTAACATGGCCCATTTTGCGGCCCGGTTTGGCATCGGCCTTGCCATACAGATGCAACGCCGCGTGGCGTTCAACTGCCAAAGCGGGAACGCGGGCGATGTCATCGCCGATCAGGTTTTCCATCACGATGTCGCAATGCCGCGACCCGTCGCCCAAAGGCCAGCCGGCAATGGCGCGGATGTGTTGTTCAAACTGATCGACGGCACAACCATTTTGCGTCCAGTGCCCTGAATTGTGCACACGGGGGGCGATCTCATTGACGATCAACGCAGATGGTGTGACGAACAATTCCACCCCCATCACACCCACATAGTCCAGCGCTGTCAAAATGCGGGCGGCGATCAGCACAGCATCGGTGCGCTGGGTGGCCGACAGGCGGGCCGGGACCGTGGTGGTGTGCAAAATGCCCGAACGGTGCACGTTTTCGCCGGGATCATAGCAGGCGACCGATCCATCCGCTGCGCGCGCGGCGATGACAGACACTTCGTGGCTAAAATCGATGAAACCCTCCAGCGCGGACGGCGCAAATTGCATGGTTTCCCATGCGACCGGCGCATCTGCGGGGGAGGCAAGCCGGGCCTGTCCCTTGCCGTCATAGCCAAGACGGGTGGTCTTCAGGATCGACGGTGTGCCAATGGCAACAATGGCCGCTTGCAGATCAACAAGCGAACTGACTGCCGCATAGGGCGCGCAGGTCAAGCCTAGACCGGTGAGGAAAGCCTTTTCCTCAAGCCGGTCTTGACTGATGGCCAACGCACGGCGATTGGGGCGAATGGGCTTAATCACCTCCAGAACGTCAAGCGCTGCGGTGGGAATATTCTCGAATTCATAGGTGATGACATCGACACTTGCCGCGAAAGCCGAAAGTGCCGCGATGTCATCATAGGGGGCAGTGGTCAGTCGGTGGGCCACATCGGCAGCAGGCGGGTTGGCGCCGGGTTCGTAAATATGCGTTCTGAAGCCAAGCCGCGATGCGGCGATCGACAACATCCGGCCAAGCTGGCCCCCCCCCAGAATGCCGATGGTGCTGCCAGTGGCAAGGTCAGTCATTGCTGGGTTCTTCCGGGATAGAGGCACTTAGAGCGGCGCGCCAGGCATCAAGTCTTGACGCCAGGCCCGTGTCATTCAGGGCCAGAATGCTGGCCGCCATCAGGCCCGCATTCGCCGCCCCTACAGCCCCGATCGCCATTGTCGCCACAGGAAAGCCCTTCGGCATTTGCAGAATTGAATAAAGACTGTCAACGCCCGACAGGGCCTTGGTCATCACCGGCACGCCGATCACCGGCAGCCGTGTTTTCGACGCCATCATGCCGGGCAGGTGCGCGGCCCCTCCGGCCCCGGCGATGATCACTTTCAAGCCGCGTCCGACGGCGGTTTTTCCATAATCCCAAAGCCGGTCCGGTGTGCGGTGCGCAGAGACGATTTTCGTCTCATAAGTCACCCCCAATTCATCAAGGATCACGGCTGCTTCTTTCAGCGTGGGCCAATCCGACTGACTGCCCATGATGATCCCAACGTCAAATGCCATGCGTCACCCCGTGTTCAAGTCGCGCACTATAGCCGGGGCAGGGGCGGGGGCAAGATGGCCTATCCGGCTGTGCAGCGCCTGGGCTTTGCGCTAGGCTGGCGCATGGCTGTTGCCCTCGTCCTGTCTTTCGTCTTGCTGGTGATTGCGGCGCTGCATGTGCTGTGGGGCATCGGCTATTGGTTTCCGATCCGCGACGAGGCGGCGTTGGTGCGGGCCGTCGTCGGGGCCGCCGGTCAAAGCAAAATGCCCGGGGCGGTGCCCTGCGCCCTTGTCGCGGTGGCGCTGCTGTTCGCCCTCATGTGTCTTTGGTGGCCGCCGGGCCAGCTGCGGTCATGGGTTCTTGCCGCGATTGGTGTTGTCTTTGTAGCCCGGGGTGGCGCGGCATACACCGCCCTTTGGCGGCGATGGACCCCAGTTGAGCCTTTCGCCACGCTCGACAGAACCTATTACGGCCCGCTCTGCCTGCTGATCGGGTTAGGGTTTTTGGCGTCTGCCTAGACTGTCAGCCGCCATGGTTCCTGACTTTGCGTGGCTTCGGTGTGGCCGGGCCTTGGCGGCAAAGAAATGCAGATAGACCCCAGTTGCAACATTGCGGTCGCGCGTGGCGCAAGCGTGCTATCCTTCATATCAGATCACGCAATGATATCGGGGATAAGGTTGTCCTCGATCTTCACGATCTGGTCTTTCAGCGCCAGCTTTTGCTTTTTCAGACGGCGCAAGGTTAGCGGATCGGGCCGCCCTGCGGTTTCAAGGGCGTGAATTGCCTCGTCCAGATCACGGTGTTCGCGCACCAGAACACCCAGCCGGATGCGCAGCATTTCGTCATGGTTCAATTCACTTGGGGCATTCATATGGGTCTAAAGCATCCTGATCAGACACGGATTGAGGCAAACCATACAATGATTCGGCAAATCACCGGAAAGGAATACGACTGAAATTTTCTCTGATGCGCTGATTTAGAGGGCGTTGCCATCGCTGCAGTCGCCGGGGGTTGCGTGGCAACATTAGTGCCCCCATATTCCCTAAGCAATCAGAGCGCCCGTTTGGGGCTTTGGCGCGGATGTCGCTTGGTGAAAGGGCATGTTCGATGACGAAACTTACATTGGGGTCACATCCCTATCTTCTGGGCTTCGAACAGCTTGAACGGCTGGTTGAACGCACCGCCAAGACGGCGGCCGAAGGCTACCCCCCTTTCAATATCGAGGCGGTGGCAGACAATGCCTATCGCATCACGCTGGCCGTTGCCGGGTTTCACGAAGACGATCTTGCCATCACGGTGGAAGATCGCCAACTGGTCATCCGCGGACGACAAGCCGAGGAAGAAACCGGGCGGGTCTTTTTGCATCGCGGCATTGCCGGACGTGCCTTTCAGCGCAGCTTCGTATTGGCCGAAGGGGTCGAAGTTGCTGGAGCGTCAATGGAAAACGGGCTGTTGCACCTGGATTTGCACCGGTCAGTCCCGGATGCGGTGGTTCAGACCATCAAGATCGGCCGCAAGACAGGAGACCGCAAATGAATACCAAATTCGCCCCCCTGAAAGGTGAGGCCGCACGCATCGTCTATATACGCGAAGTGTCGGTCGCCGATCTGCCGCAGGCCTTGCAGGACGAGGCCGAGGGGCTTGAAACCCTGTTTGCCGTCCACAGCCCCGACGGTGCGCGATTGGCTCTGGTGCGCGACAAGGCGATAGCCTTCGCGCTGGCCCGGCAGAATGACATGGCCCCCGTCTCGGTGCATTGATCTCAGTCGGTTCTGGATGCCAACCAGCCCCAAAGCGCTGAAACCGGGGGGCGGGCAAAGTTGCGGGTCCAGCACGACATGTAAAGCGGCACCTCTTTGCCAAAACCGGCCCCGCACGCCTTGACCAGCCGCCCGTCGCGCAGCGGCTGATCGGCTTCGCGCGTACTGGCCAGGCAAAGCCCAAGCCCAAGCTGTGCCGCTTGCAGCATCTGCGCCGTATCCGAGAAGTTGTATCCCCGCGAGAATTCGGTGCGGGTTGATCCGGCGGCCGTGAACCACGACTGCCAGTCGTTCAGAGTCTCGTCGTGCAACAAGTCTGCCGCATCCAGCCTTTCATGATCCGGCACGTCCGGCAGACGTGCGGCAAGATCAGGCGCGCAAAGCGGGATCAGCGCATCATGGGCCAGCAGCACCGATTGTGCGCCCGCGTCGGCCCAGGGCTCGGGGCCAAGCACAATGTCGATCTCGGCCTCTTCGGGCACATGCGGGGTGTCGGCGGTATGGACCCAAGGATCGATCCAAGGGTGGCTTTTGCGCAAGTCGGCCATCCGGGGCAGAAACCAGCCTGCCGCAAGCGCCGCTGGCATCATGATGATCACCGATCCTGGCTTGGAATAGGCGTTCAGGCGGCGGACGCCATGGCGTAATTCTTCCAGTGCGGTTTGCGCGGTGATCAGGAAATCGCTCCCCGCATCGACCAGTTCAATTCGCCGCCCGATGCGGCGAAACAACGGCTGGCCAAGATGGCTTTCCAGAACACGCACCTGATGGCTGATCGCGGATTGGGTGATGTTCAATTCCTCGGCAGCACGGGAAAAACTTTGCAACCGCGCTGCGGCTTCAAAGCCGATCAAAGTGGTCAAAGGGGGCAGTCCGCGATAGGTGCTCATGAACGATTTCGATTGAAAGGATCAAAATTCGGCGTTTTGACAATAATAAAACTCATCTTATTCTGTCGTCCAGCCCCAAATTGCCGAGGATGCCATGACACGCCAAGACCCCGCACGCTTTGCCGCCAGTCCCAAATCTCTGGGCTACCACATGCCTGCCGAATATGCCCCCCACAAGCGCAGCTGGATGATGTGGCCGACCCGCGCCGAGGTTTGGCCGGATATGGCGGCGACCAAGCGCGACTATGCAAAAGTGGCGCAGGCGATTGCCGAGTTTGAACCGATGTGCATGGCGGTCCGCGCGCAGGATGCCGCCGAAGCACGGGCGATGCTGGGCGATGCGATCGAACTGTTCGAGGTGCCGCTGGATGACAGTTGGGCGCGCGATGCCGGGCCGAATTTCGTTGTGGATGCAAAGGGTAAAAAGGCCGCCAGCCTGTTCACCTTTTCCGCTTGGGGGCACAAATATGCGCCCTTCGACAAGGACGCGGCCTTTGGTGCGGCAGTGGCTGCGCGTGAGGGGATGCCGGTTTTCAAGTCTCCCCTCTTGGCCGAGGGCGGCGGCGTGACGGTTGACGGGATGGGCACCATCATTACCACCGACACCTGCTTTCTGAACCCCAACCGCAATCCGACCTGGAGCCGCGAAGAGGTTACCCGCGAACTTCTGGAAACCCTTGGCGGCGAAAAAGTGATCTGGCTGCCGGGCAATGCAGATGAGACGGAAACCGATGGTCATGTCGATGGCATCGCGGTGTTCGTGGCGCCCGGCGTGGTGCTGATCGAGTCCGCAGATGACCCCACCGATCCCTGGCGTCACATCAAGCAGGCCAATATCGACGCACTGCGCGGCCAGACCGATGCGCAAGGGCGCAAAATCCGCATGGTCACCATCCCCGAGGCCGAGGAAAGCTGCATCATCGGCGAAAAATTCTGCCGGTCCTACGTCAACTGCTATTTCGTCAATGGCGGGGTGATCATGCCAGAATACGGCACGCCGAATGATGCCGTGGCCCGCGACATCTTTCAGGACTTGTTCCCGACCTACCGCATCCGTGGCGTGCATATCCCCAACATCTGCTTGGGCGGCGGTGGCATCCACTGCATCACCCAGCAGGAGCCCGCATGACAGCACTTCCCCCCTATGCGTTTTCCGCGCATGGCGCGATGGCTTTGCATGTGATGTCCGCCATGGCGCATTTCGGTACCTCGCGGCTGTCCGACCGCGAGGCCGACGTGGCCCGACTGATCCTGCAAGGCCATTCGTCCAAGGTCATCGCGCGGATGCTGGGCAACAGCCCGGAAACCGTTAAGGTGTTCCGCAAGCGCATCCATACCAAGTTGGGGCTTGCTACTTCGGCAGAGCTGTTCTCGCTGTTCCTTGCAGCACTTTGTGCAGCCCCGCACGGCTCCACCGACGACCCGTTGATCCACTTGACCTGAGGCTCCGTTCATGATGACCCGCCGTTCCTTGTTCCGATCTGCCGCCGCCGCCAGTGGCATGTCCCTTTTACCTCGCGGGGCATTTGCGGCTGGTGCCGGGTCGCAGGGCTTTTGGTATCCCGAGGAAACCGATCCGCATGAACGCACGTATCTGCAGTGGCCGGTGAACCCCGCCGTCCATGATGACCCGGATTTTCTGTATGATCTGCAAGGCACCATTGCCGATATTGCCAGCACCATTGCCGCGTTTGAACCCGTCGTGATGCTGGCCGCTGCCAAGTATCACAAGGCGATCAAAAAGCGGGTCGCGAGCAATGTGGAACTGTGGGACATCCCCACCGATGACCTTTGGTGCCGCGATAGCGGGCCGTCTTTTGTTGTCGATGGCAAAGGCGGGCTGGCGCTGACGCAGTTCAACTTCAACGGCTGGGGGGGCAAGCAGGTTCATGGCAACGACGGCAAGATTGCTGCGCGGGTAGCCGAACGGCTGGGCCTGCCCGTTTTCGATGGGGGTCTTGTCGGAGAGGCGGGCGGCGTGGAAACCGACGGACACGGCACGCTGATTGCGCATGAAAGTTCGTGGGTGAACCGCAATCGGAACAAGGGGTCCAAGGCCGAGGTCGAGGCGATGCTTCTGGACACCATGGGCGCGCGGAAAATGATCTGGGCCCCCGGCATCAAGGGCGCGGACATCACCGACTACCACATCGACGCACTGGCGCGGTTCGTGAAGCCCGGACAGGTGCTGATCCAGATGGGGGATGAGGTTGACCCAAGCGACCCATGGTCTGTATCTGCCTTTGAAACCTACGACATTCTGGCGCAGGCGACCGATGCGAAAGGTCGCAAGCTGGACCTTGTGATCCTGCCCGAACCCTATGACACCCGTGTGGACAGCCCCGATTTCGTGGCATCCTACGTCAACTACTATGTCTGCAATGGCGCTGTGATCGCGGCCGAATTTGGTGACAAGGCCGCCGATGCCGAAGCCGCCGGCATTCTGGCCGATCTTTACCCCGGCCGCGAAATCGTGATGCTGAATATTGACGCGGTGGGCGAAGTGGGGGGCGGCATCCACTGCGCCACCCATGAACAACCTAAGGTGTGACGGTGCTGGGCTGGCTGAAACGACATTCCGAGGCGCTTGAGGGGCTGGGCGGCCTTGCTACTGCCTTTGCGACCGTAACCGCGCTGATCGTGATCCCCTATCAGATCGCCCAATCCGACCGCATCCAGCGCGACCAGACCGCCCGTGAAATCTACCGCGAGTTCCTGAACCTGACGGTGCAAAAGCCGGAATTGGCAAATGCCGATTTCTGCGCGCTGAAGGATGCAAGCCAGACAACCGCCTATGCGGCCTATGTCGAATATCTGCTTTATACCTCCGAGCAGATGATCGACACCTCCCCCGACTGGCGCGCACCGATGGCCAGTTATTTGGAAGATCACATGGCCTATCTGTGCAGCGAAGGGGTCTGGGACGCGCAATCGCCTGAGATCAGGGAACTGCTCGCCGATCTGGCCTTGACCTGTGAGGCGGAACACCCGTGCAAATAGGGGCGGCTCGCACCGCCCCCCTTCGCCCTATGCCGCGTCGTGACGGCTCAGCAGCCCATAGGTTTCCGGCCGCCGATCCCGCCAGGTGCCCCAGCTTTGGCGGTAGGCGCGGGTGGCCTCAAAGTCGATCTGAGCGATGAGATAGGTCTCGTCCACCTTGTTCGCCTCTGTCAGCATTGCGCCCGTGTGGTCGGCGATGAAGGACGATCCGTAGAACGTCATCTCCAGGTTCGGCCCTTTCTCCAGCCCCACACGGTTTGACGCCACAACCGGCACCATATTGGCCGCCGCGTGGCCCTGCATGGTGCGCTGCCAGTGCCCCGAGCTGTCGATCTCAGGATAGCCGGGCTCAGACCCGATGGCTGTCGGGAAAAACAGCACTTCGGCCCCCAGAATGGCCAAGGAGCGCGCGGTTTCAGGAAACCACTGGTCCCAGCAGATGCCACAGCCGACCTTGGCAAAGCGGGTTTCGAACACCTTGAAGCCGGTATTGCCGGGGGTGAAATAGTACTTCTCCTCATACCCCGTCGCATGCGGGATATGAGTCTTGCGGTAGTTGCCCAGCACCGACCCATCCGCGTCGATCATGGCCAGCGAGTTGAAAAAGGTGTTCCCCGCCGCCTCGTAATAGCTGATCGGCAGCACCACCCCCAGCTTTCGCGCCAAGGCCGCGAAATGCTGCACCGCGCGGTCTGCTTCCAGCGGCTTGGCATAGCGCTGAAAGCCGTAATCCTTTTCGATGCAGAAATAGGGTGTCTGGAACAGTTCCTGCAACAGGATGATCTGCGCGCCGTCTTCAGCCGCCGCATTCACCTGCTCCTCGGCCTTCTGGATGTTGTCATCCAGATCCCAGGAACAGGCCATCTGCGTCGCGGCCAGTGTCACGATTGCCATGTAAAACTCCTTCAGTTCATCAGCTTGGTCCAGACCTTGTCGATCAGGGCCGTAGCCTCAGCTGAACAGGTCGGGATAAATTCAGGGGCCGGCGCGTCGGCGGGCGGGTTGATTTCAGGTGCCGCTGAAAGCGCGGGCTCGATGAACGCCTCGGACCCCTCGATCCCGTTGGAATAGCGCGCATAATTGGTGATCATCGCGGCGTTTTCCGGCGCCATGACAAAGTTGACCCAAGCCTTGGCGTTGTCCATGTTCGGCGCACCTTTGGGCACGGCGACGTTGTCCATCCAGCCAGTATAGCCTTCTTTCGGATAGACATAGACCACACTCGGCTTTTCATCTCGCGCCCGCATCGCATAGCCATTCCAGCTCATCGACACGACGGCCTCGCCCGAAACAAGCAGTTCTTTGGTCTCAGAATCATAGGACTTCACCCATTCCTTTTGCGTCTCCAGCAGCTCCAACACCCGTTTCATCTCATCCGGGTTTTCCGAACAGCGCGGCACGCCCAAATAGCGTTCGGCCATGTTGATCACGTCATTCATGTCGCGCAGCATGTTGATGCGGCCCTTTACGTCGTCATCAGGGTCAAACAGCACGGACAGCGACGAATAGTCCCCGGTCACCACAGCGGTATCAACCGCAAAGGCGGTTGATCCCCAGGCCCATGGGGCTGAATATTCGCGTTTCGGGTCCCAATAGACTTCGCGCCATTTGTCATCGACATTCGCATAGTTGGGCATCGCGTAAACGTCGATCTTCTCGACCATATCTTCGGCGATCAGCACCTGCATCGTGGCATCGCCCGGCACGATGATGTCATAGCCCGCACCCCCGGCGCGCAGCTTGGCGATCATCGTCTCCATGCTGTCATAGCTGTCGATGTGCACCTTGACGCCGAACTCGGCCTCGAACTTGGCCACCAGATCGGGGGGCGTGTATTCGCCCCAAGTGTAGATGAAGAGATCGCCTTCAGCAAAGGCCGGGGCAGCGGTCAAAAGCAGAATGGCAAGGGCGCGCATGGGGATTCCTTTCAGGATTGCTTGCGGGCGATCAGGCCCGAGGTGATGACGACAAGGGCAGAGGCAAGAACCATCAACGACGATACCGCATTGACCTCGGGGGTGATCCCAAGGCGCAGCATCGAATAGATGTGGACGGGCAAGGTGGTTGATCCGGGGCCGGACAGCATCGATGAGATGATGAAATCGTCCAGTGATACGATGAATGCCAGAAGCCAGCCCGACATCAGGCCGGGGGCCAGGAGCGGCAGGGTGATCAGGGCAAACCGCCGCCAAGGCCGCGCGTAAAGATCGGCGGCAGCGGTTTCCAACGCCGGGTCCATCGAGGTCAGCCTCGCGGTGATCGGCAGATAGGCAAACGGGATGCAGAACGTGGTGTGGGCGACCACCAGCGAACCGAAGCCGAGGCCCAACCCAACTGACGAAAAGAAGATCAGGCTGGCAATCGCGGTCACGATTTCCGGCACCATCAGGGGGAAGTTCAGCACCGCATAGGCGGCAGCCTTGCGACGCACCCGCATCCGCACCATGGCCAGTGCAGCGGCGGTGGCCATGACCGTGGCCAAGGTGGCTGCAATCACCGCCAGCAGCACCGAGTTCAGTGCGGCCCCGCCGATTTCCTCGTTGGCGAACACTTGGCCATACCAGCGCAGCGAAACACCGTCGAGCCTGCTGATCGACCGCCCGTCATTGAACGAATACAGCACTAGAAACACGATCGGCGCATAAAGAAACGCCACCGTAAACCCTGCGGTCAGCCCGAAGCCAGGCAGGTTGCGGATATCCTTTGACCGGGTGTCGAGAAGGGACATTACGCGTCCTCTCGTGCGGCACGGCGGGCGACGATGAACAGGGCAACCAGCGTGACGGCCATCAGGATGGTGGACAGCGCCGCGCCAAAGGGCCAGTTGCGGCTGCCCTGAAACTGCATGCCGATCAGGTTGCCCAGCATCAGCGTCTTGCCGCCGCCCAGAATATCGGGGGCAAGGTAGCTGCCGATGCCGGGGATGAAGACTAGCAGCCCCCCCGCAATCAGACCGGGCCGCAGGATCGGCAGGACGACCGCAAAGAACGCTTTGCGGCGGTTCGCATGCAGGTCATAGGCGGCTTCCAGCAGCGAAAAATCGAACCGCTCGATCGCGGCATAAAGCGGCAGGATCATGAACGGCAGGAAGGACGACACCAGCCCCAGCCCGATGGCAAAGTTGTTGTAGGCCAAGGGCAGCGGGCCATCCGTCAAGCCCATTGATTGCAGCGTGCCGTTGATCGGGCCTTCATCGCGCAGGATCAAGAGAAGGGCGATGGTGCGCACCAGCAGGTTGACCCAATAGGGCACCGTCACCAGCATCAGCCACAGCGACTTTTGCCCCGCAGGACGTGTCGCGATGAACCATGCGGTGGGCAGACCAATGATCAGGCACAGAACCGTCGCAATCCCGGCCTGCAGCACCGACCGGCCAAGAATTTGCAGATAATCCGCGTTGAAGGTGAGCGTGTCATCAAAAATGTCGCGCTCGAACAGCAGGCGGATATAGGCCTCGGCAGAAGGCTCCCAGATCACCCCGCCGTATTGTGCAGGCGTCAGCACGGAAAAAAGCGTGGTAATGGCGATGGGCAGCGCCATGAAGATCAGGATGGTGCCCAAGCTCGGGGCCAACAAAATGCGGTGCAGCTTCATGACGCCAGCACCCGTATGGCACCGGGGTCGGCACGCAGGCAAACCGCCTCGCCGAGACCGAAATCCTGCGCCCCGCGCAAGCCACCGCGCGGCAGGGTGACATGCAAGGGCACCGTGGCACCTTCAAGTCGGAAGGATAACTCATTCCCCATGTAGATGCGTTCGGCCACCGTGAGCGGGCCAAGATCGCCCGGCTGCTGTTGTTCCGTTGGCAGGATTGACAGCCGCTCGGGCCGGATCGCTAGCGTCACATCTGCGCCGATCGCCCCGGTTGCGGGAACCACGCCCAGCCCCTCTGCCTGAGCCCCCTGCGCGCCAATCCGCGCCGGGATCAGGTTCGCCCCACCGATGAAATCAGCCACAAAGCGGTTTGCCGGGGCTTCATAAATTTCCTCGGGACGGCCCAACTGCTGCACTCGCCCCCCCTGCATCACCGCAATGCGGTCGGACATGGCCAAAGCCTCGTCCTGATCATGGGTCACAAAGACAAAGGTGATGCCGGTTTCGCGCTGTAACGCCTTCAACTCGGACCGCATCCGCTGCCGCAGTTTCGCGTCCAGCGCCGACAAAGGCTCGTCCAAGAGCAGAATTTTCGGCCCCGGCGCCAAGGCCCGTGCCAGCGCCACGCGTTGCTTTTGCCCGCCCGAAAGCTGATCCGGGCGGCGCTGCTCCATCCCTTCCAGCCCGACTAGCTCTACCATACGGCCCACTGTCGATGCGATCTCGGCCTGTGGGCGCCCCAGCATCCGCAAGGCAAAGCCCACGTTCTGCGCCACGGTCAAATGCGGAAACAGGGCATAGTGCTGGAACACCGTATTGACGGGGCGATCCTCGGGCGGCAGGCCCGCAACGTTGCGGCCAAATATAGCTATTTCTCCGGTGGTTGGCTGATCAAACCCCGCGATCAGCCGCAAAAGCGTGGTCTTGCCGCAGCCCGATGGGCCAAGCAGGGTGAAAAACTCATTGGCGCGGATGGCAAGATCAATGCCGTCCAACGCATGATGCGCAGTGGCGCCCCTGCCATAGGTTCGGCCAAGCCCCGTTAACCGACATGCGTCCCCGTGATCTTGCAAGTGATGACACCCCTCGGGCTGGCACGATAAGCCGCCAGAGGACCACGAATGTCAGCTCCCGTCATGTCACCCAGAAGGGGTATGCAGCGGATCATGAGCATAGCAAAGGCCGCAGCCCAAATGGGATGCAGCCCATGTCAACCTGAAGGCTTCAACCGCCGATCAGACCCATTTGTTCCAGCTTCAGGATCACCTGATGCGCGGTGAATTGCGGCTTTGACCAGTCAATCACCGACACCAATGAAGGCAGCGAAATCGTTCAGAAACGTCTGTATCCTGGCAGCCTGCTCTGGGCGTGCGAGATCTTCGGCAATGGCCTCTGGTGTCAAGCTGCGCAGGTTGAACTGGGCAAATATGTCGGGTGTAAAGCGGTCCGAGACGGTTGCCAGCACGCGGCGCAAGTCGGACAGCACATCGTCGCCCCGGTGCGTTGCGTGCAGCAGTGCAATAGGCTTGCCGATGATTTCAGTCCGCGAAACCAGCCAGTCGATTGCGTTCTTGAAGGAACCGGGCAGGGCGTGAACATATTCGGGGCAAGACACGATGAGCCCATCTGCCAGGTCCACCGCACGCGCGAAGGCCATAACCGATGCCGGGGTATGCGGGCCCTCGCGATCAGGGTTGAACGCAGGCAGATCAGCCAGACCGGAGAACACTGTGACGGTATGCGACGGCCCCGCATGGACTGCCAACGCCTGCAACAAGGCAGTATTGGTCGAGGCCCGCCTGAGACTGCCGGAAAGTGCCAGAATATGCATGATCACCAAATGAATAGCCGCGCGACATCATGGATGCGCGCGGCCAGCAGTGCAAGCAAGCCGGAGGATCAGCCGCCGATCAGGCCCATCTGTTCCAGTTTCAGGATCACCTGATGCGCGCAGTGATCGACATCGACATTTTCGGTATCCACCACGATCTCGGCCTTCGTCGGCGTTTCATAAGGGTCTGAAATACCGGTGAATTCCTTGATCTTGCCTTCGCGCGCCAGTTTATACAGGCCCTTGCGATCACGGCGTTCGCATTCTTCGACCGATGTGGCGACATGCACTTCGATGAAAGCGCCGAAGTTTTCGATCATTTCGCGCACCGCGCGGCGGGTAGCCGTATAGGGGGCGATGGGGGCGCAGATGGCGATGCCGCCGTTCTTGGTGATTTCTGACGCCACATAACCGATGCGCTTGATGTTGATGTCGCGGTGCTCTTTGGAAAAGCCAAGCTCAGACGACAGATGTTTGCGCACAACGTCACCGTCAAGCAGCGTGACCGGGCGACCGCCCATTTCCATCAGCTTGACCATAAGCGCATTGGCGATGGTCGATTTTCCAGATCCCGAAAGCCCGGTAAAAAACACTGTGAAGCCCTGCTTGTTGCGCGCCGGTGACGTTTTGCGCAGTTGCACGACGACTTCGGGGAAGGAAAACCATTCCGGAATGTCGATGCCTTCACGCAGGCGGCGGCGCAGTTCGGTACCCGAAATGTCCAGCACGGTGGACCCTTCGGGCACTTCGTTCGCCGGATAATATTGCGCCTTTTCCTGCACATAGACCATGTGCTTGAAATCAACCATGGTCACGCCGATTTCCGCCTCATGTTGCTTGAACAGAACTTGCGCGTCATAGGGGCCGTAGAAATCCTGACCAGCGGAGTTTTTGCCGGGGCCTGCGTGATCACGGCCAACGATGAAGTGGGTGCAACCGTGGTTGCGCCGGATGATGCCGTGCCACACCGCTTCTCGCGGGCCAGCCATGCGCATGGCAAGGTTCAGAAGGCTCATCGCGGTGGTGGATTGGGGGTATTTATCCAGCACCGCCTCATAGCAGCGCACACGGGTGAAATGGTCAACATCGCCGGGTTTGGTCATGCCGACAACCGGGTGGATCAGCAGGTTCGCCTCGGCCTCGCGTGCCGCGCGGAACGTCAGTTCCTGATGCGCGCGGTGCAAGGGGTTGCGGGTTTGAAAGGCCACGATCTTGCGCCAGCCGACCTTGCGGAAATAGGCGCGCAACTCGTTTGGCGTGTCGCGGCGCGCCTTGAAGTCGTAATGCACCGGTTGCTGGATGCCGGTGATCGGGCCGCCCAGATAGACCGCACCCGCCTGATTGTGCAGATAGTTCACCGCCGGATGCGCCAGATCGTCAGCGCCGAAGACCTTTTCCGCCTCGTGCGCTTTGTTGGGCAGCCATTTGTCGGTGACGGACAGGATGGCCAAAATCACACCTTCGGCGTCGCGCAGGGCAATATCCTGACCGGGTTCGATCTTGTCTGCGAACGCTTGGTTCACGTCCAGATTGATTGGCATCGGCCAAAGGGTGCCGTCGGCCAAGCGCATGTTTTCAACAACGCCATTGGTGTCCGCTTCCGAAAGAAACCCCTTCAATGGGAAAAACCCGCCGTTCATCAGCAGTTCCAGATCGCAAACCTGCCGCGCAGTCAGGTCCCAGGACGGCAGATTTCCTGCCTCGACCTTCAGCTTCAGCGCGGACTCGTGGGATACGTAAAGCTCCGGGATCGGAACGAGATTGGACAGGGCCATGAGATGCTCGATTATAAAAGGGTTTCCATCGCGGATATTTTCCCGCTATCGCGCGGGGCTTTAGCGCGGTAGCGGGACAAAATTCAAGCAAATGCAGCATATGCCCGCCAAAAGGGGCGGATTTTCTGGCGCTCTGATGCAAATTGGGCGGATGTTCATCCACCCTTTCGATTGTCAGATCAGTTTTCCACGCCTGAAAGGAATTTTTCTGCGTCCAGCGCCGCCATGCAACCCATGCCCGCCGATGTCACTGCTTGGCGGTAAATATGGTCGGTAAGATCGCCCGCAGCAAACACGCCCGGAATCGCCGTGCGGGTGGATCCCGCTTCAACCTGCACATAGCCGCCCGAATGCAACGGCAACTGGTCTTTCACCAGTTCTGATGCAGGTGCATGGCCGATGGCTACGAAAAAGCCGTGGCAAGGTACATCTTTGATCTCGCCGGTTTTCAGATTTCGGGTGCGTACGGCGGTAACGGACGCGGGCGCATCGGTGCCCAGAACTTCGGTCACTTCGCTGTCCCATTGCATGACGATCTTGGGGTGCTTGAACAGCCGGTCTTGCATAATCTTTTCCGCCCGAAGGGTATCGCGGCGGTGAATCAGGGTTACTTTGGTGGCGAAATTGGTCAGGAAAAGCGCCTCTTCCACCGCCGTATTGCCGCCACCGATCACCACCACCTCGCGGCCGCGATAGAAAAATCCGTCGCAGGTGGCGCAGGCCGACACGCCAAAGCCTTTGAACTTTTCTTCCGATGGCAGGCCCAGCCATTTTGCCTGCGCGCCGGTCGCAAGGATGACCGCATCGGCGGTAAAGGAGGTGCCGCTGTCGGCTTGTGCCACGAATGGCCGCTTGGACAGGTCAAGATCGGATATGTGATCTGATATCACTTCTGCCCCCATGGCGGAGGCATGGGCTTCCATCCGCACCATCAGGTCGGGGCCCATGACATGCGTATCGCCGGGCCAGTTTTCCACCTCGGTCGTGATCGTCAGCTGGCCTCCGGGCTGGATACCCTGCACCAGGATCGGGTTCAGCATGGCACGGGCGGAATAAACGGCGGCCGTATAACCGGCGGGGCCAGAGCCGATGATCAAAACCTTTGTATGCCGCGTCTGTGCCATTATCGCCCCCAGAATCTACCGAACGCTGATATATGGTGGGATCGGGGCGGCGGAAAGCCCCAGCGCCGTCGTTGCGCAAAGCTGGCGATTTTGTGATACGATGCGTTAATTTATTGCGCGCTTGTGAAACATTATTGCGCGGAACGTTGCAACCCCCTACATTCCGCCCCGAAATGGGAGAATGACATGTCCGCCGCCAAGCTTGATCCCATTGATCGCCAGATCCTCGCTGAGCTGCAGGCAGATGGGCGGATGACCAACGTAGAACTGGCCAAACGGGTTGGCATTTCCGCGCCGCCTTGCCTGCGCCGGGTACGCACATTGGAAGAGGCGGGTTACATCAAGGGCTATCACGCCGATATCAATGCCCGCGAGATGGGTTTCGAAGTGCAGGTTTTTGCCATGGTGCGCTTGCGCAGTCAGGCCGAGGTTGACCTGTCGGCATTTGAAAAGCGCTGCCGCGAATGGCCCCTTGTGCGTGAATGCCACATGCTGAACGGCGAGATTGACTTCATCCTGAAATGCGTGGCCCCGGATCTTTCGACATTCCAGAATTTTCTGACCGAAGGGCTGACATCGGCGGACAATGTAGCATCGGTGAAAACCAGCCTGGTGATCCGTTGCGCAAAAGATCAACCGGGCCTGCCCTTTGATGTGTTGGAAGCGCGGCTGAATAAAACGGCCTGACCGCGACCTGTCGCACTATGGCCGGGATAACCTGCCGGGATTTTCTCTAAAGGAAAAGGCGGCCCCTACGCGATGTGCCAGAGAACACATCAAGGCCGCCTCACCTGAGCAACATCCCGAATTCCAGCCCTGAGAGACCGAACCGGTACAAATCTGGCGCACATCCGTGTCAACAGCTGCCGCGCCAGCTTTCGTATAGATACAATAGATACATCATCATTAGTGAACAAGGCGTAAATGCGGCATTGTCTTTAATCTGGGTCGAAACTGCCGCATTGTAGCTGGATTGCATTGGTCTGGGCGAAAGACTGCTTACGAAAACCACAATAATCGCAAGCCTTTGCCGAAATGTCCCCTTTCGTGGCTGTGGTTTGAGGGTGGCTTTTTGCGAATCGCGCCGCACTGCAGCAGCCCGGACGGGTCATAAGGCGCAGCCAGAATCAGTTGGCGGCAATACCCTTTGTCCTTGGGGCCACCTGCATCTGCAGATGCTTGAATGCGGCTGGCCGCATCTTTGCCCCGCGTTGCCACGGCAGCATCAGATCGGTCTTCTTGCTTGTCTCGATTGCAGTGATCAGCCAGCGGCGTGATTTTGTCATGACGATTTGCCCCGATAGAATGTTGTTGTCCCGCGACACTGCCAGATCAATGCGGCAAGTGTTTGTTATCGGAATTGGAAACAATCGAGGTGAGGACAGGAAGATTGGTGACGTGCTCGAAGATGGTCACACCAGAAATTCCTCAGCTCCTTGAAGGATTTGCAGAAACAATCCTAATTCAGTACGCCACATTATTTCTGAAATTGCGGCAATCTCGCGGCCTTCATTGCCAGATTTTTGCCCGGATCCCAGTTTCTTGCCCGGATCAAAGGCGGATCACCGAAATCAGACGTCCGTAATCTGCTTCGCCTGCATGCGTGGCCCGGCGATAGGAAAAAAACCGGTCCGGGTCGGAATAAGTACAATGGCGCGTCCATTCGGCATGACCTACGCCGGCGCTACGCAAATGGTGCAATCCAAAGGCGGGCAGATCAAACAAGAACCGGTCACCCTTGCCTTTGACAAAGAAACGCCCGTTCTTGGGGTCATCCGCCAGAAAACCCTCGATGAACTCTGGCCCAACCTCATAGGCGGTCTGACTGATCGTCGGTCCGATCACGGCACTGATGTTTCGGCGTTTCGCGCCAAGGGCTTCCATTGCCGTCAGGGTCGCCTCCAGCACACCGTCTTTCGCGCCCCGCCACCCTGCATGTGCAGCGCCGATGACACCGGCGCGCGCATCGGCGAACAGCACAGGCTGGCAATCGGCCGTCAACACACCCAAGACCAGCCCCGGCGTCGCCGTAACCATCGCATCCGCACTTGGCCGCAGGACAAAGGCTTGGCTGAGTGTCACCACTTCGGCCGAATGGGTCTGGGTCAGGGTCAAAAGCTGATCTGCCTCAACCGCCATCGCGGTTGCGACCCTCGCCCGATTGATTGCCACCACTTCGGACAGATCACTTGAACCGGGGCCACAATTCAACCCATGAAAAATGCCCGATGATGCGCCGCCCATGCGGGTAAAGAACCCGTGGCGCAATGGGGCCAATGCCTCCGAGGTGACCATTTCAAGCATCATTCGAATCCGGGCGGTGGCGGGCAACCTGGGGGACAAATGGCCATCGCTTTGAACAAGGTTCCCATTTCTGCAGGATCGGTCAAGCGCCGAGTGGCGGCCAGGTGATTTTGCAGGGCTTCGCCGCCCAGTTCGCGGGCCAGTCTGTCCGCCCGCTGATGAATGCCAAGCCGGGTCAGCAACGTGCCCTGATCCGTCAACGCGCAGGTTTGATCAAGACCCGCGGCCAGTGCCAGCGCCTCGAAATCCACATGCGCGGTCAGGTCGGCCTGGCCCGGATTGGCAAGTGCGGGGTCTGGCCGGTGATTGCGAACGGCTTGCAGCGTGTCTCCCCTTGACCGCCAGCCGCCATAATCGATCACAATTGCCGCACCCCCGTGCTGTCGAATGACCGCGCCGATCTGCGCTGCAATAGCTGCGGCTGCAGGGCAAATTTCCACCAGCGTCCGTTCAGGGTCGCCAGCAAAGCGTGGATCGGGGCAAGGCAGCGGGTCAGACAGACCAAAGCCAAGCCGCCCTTCCGCCAGCCCCGCTTCTGCCAGCCCGACCAGCCGCCTGCGCCAACCCTTCCCCCCGCGTTGAAACTGATCAATCGGCAAAGCATCGAAAAACTCATTGGCCAGCAGGTAAAGCGGCCCGGGCGGCAGATCGGCCACCGTTTCAACCCAGCAAGGGGCAAATCCGGCAAGGGTTTTGCCCTGAACCGCGCGCAGCCTTGCAGACGCCTCCAGCAACACGATCCGGGCTGCAGCATGAAACCCGGGCACAGCTTTGGTGGCCCGCAGAACATCGGCCATCAGGGTGCCGCGTCCGGGGCCAAGTTCGGCCAGGGTAAAGCGTGCGGGCGATCCCTGATCCAGCCAGGTCTGCGCCAGCGCCAAACCCAGAAGTTCCCCAAACATCTGGGAAATCTCTGGCGCGGTGATGAAATCACCGCTCGCGCCGAATGGATCGCGCGTACTGTAATAGCCGTGCTGCGGGTGCAAAAGACAGGCCTGCATATAGTCGGCGACACTGATCGGCCCGTTCGCGCTGATCTGGCGGATCAGAAGGTCGGCCAGAGGCGTCATGCGCGTCTGGCGCGCAGCATGACCCAAAGCCCGAAGCCGATCATCGGCAACGACAGCAGCTGCCCCATGGTCAGGCCGAACCCGCCAACCTGCCACGCCAACCCCAGCGGGTTGCCATCCGACACGAATTGCGCATCCGGCTGGCGCACAAATTCAACGATGAACCGCGCCGCACCGTAGCCTGCAATGAACACCCCGGTACAGCGCCCGGCATAGGCCAGCCAGCCGCGCCGATAGACCAACCAGAACAGAACCGCCCCCAAGACAAGCCCTTCAAGGATTGCTTCGTAAAGCTGTGACGGATGGCGTGCACAAATCGCTGTCACGCCCTCGCACAACTGTGCGGCCTCGCCGGGAAAGGCCACGCCCCAGGGCAGATCGGTCGGCCGGCCCCAAAGTTCGGCATTGATGAAATTGGCAATGCGGCCAAGCAGCAACCCCGGCGCCACCGCAACAGCCATCAGATCGGATGTTGCAAACAGCCCGGTCTTCTCACGCCAGCAGAACACGATTGCCGCGACAGCGACCCCCAGAAACCCGCCGTGAAATGACATGCCGCCTTCCCAGACGCGCAAGATATGCCAGGGATCGGACAGGTAGTAGCCCGGCTGATAGAACAGCACATAGCCAATCCGCCCACCCAGAACCACGCCAATGATGACCCATGTCAGCAGTCGCTCAACCTGCTCGGCGGACAGCGGCGGATGAACGGTCCAAAGCCTGTGCGTGTCAATCAACCGCAGGACGATCCGCCATCCGATCAGCAACCCGGCAATGTAGGACAGGGCATACCACCGCAGGGCGATGGTGATGCCGTAAACCTCGACCGAGAATATCTCGGGCGCGATGTCGGGAAACGGGATATAGGCCATTGGCGTCTCTTTATCTGGTCTGGCGACCTTGTCTTGCGCACAAGGCGCGAAGTCAACCTTGATGCAGCGGCCCGGGCGGCCCATATAAGGGGCACAGCAACAGAGGTGTGCCATGCAGACGCGCAACAAGTTCTTCGATGATATGTCGCAATTGATGACCAATGCCATGGGTGTGGCCCAGGGCGCCAAAACCGAGGCGGAAACCGCTATGAAAGGTTTCGTCGATCGCTGGATGGCGGACCGCGATTTTGTGACACGCGAAGAATTCGATGCGGTGCGCGCAATGGCGCAAAAGGCGCGTGAGGAAAATGATGCCTTGCTGGCGCGGATCGTGGTACTTGAGGGCAAAAAGAAAGCCTGATCCTTTTGGCGGTCAGGTGGGGCGGGCCGGACGATGTGCAACCTCTATTCCCAAACCACCGCGCAACAGGCGATGCGCCAGTTGTTCGCAGACAGTGAGGTGACCGATCATTTGGGGAACCTTGCGCCGCTGGCCGAGATTTACCCTGATTACCGCGCACCGATTGTGCGCAATGGTACGGCCGGGCTGGATATGGTGATGGCGCGCTGGGGGATGCCAACCCCACAGCAATTCCTGATCGGCAAGAAAACAGATCGCGGCGTCACCAATATTCGCAATACCGGTTCACCCCATTGGCGGCGCTGGCTCGGCCCTGCGCATCGGTGCCTGGTTCCCATGGATGCCTTCGCTGAACCAGACACCTTCCAAGGCGGAAACGCATGGTTCTCGCTCAAGGATAACCGCCCCGCCTTCTTTGCCGGTTTTCATGTGCCGGGCTGGTCTTCAGTTCGCAAGGTCAAGGATGGTCAGACCACAGATGATCTGTTCGGATTTCTGACCACCGTTCCGAATGCCGAAGTGGCCGCAGTTCACCCCAAGGCGATGCCGGTTATTCTGACAGAACCCGAAGATTGGGCGCGCTGGCTTGTTGCCCCTTGGGCGGCGGCTGCCGCGTTGCAACGCCCCTTGCCCGATGCGATGCTGCAGCGCCGCTGACCTGACCATCCGACCGGCCAGATCGCGCTACCTTTGTCTTGCAATTGCCGAGGGCTAAACATCTGCGGGTTGAAAAATATCCCGAAAGCGGACTTGTCCACAGAAGTTTTGCAAAGAAATGGCTTTACAGACTTTCGCTTTGGTCACACCATATCTAGTAAGGTTCACAACGGGCAACGCTGAACCTTGCCGGTTGCCCAGTCTATAGTGGGTCTTGGGCCCTTTTGGGCAAAATAGTGAGGCCGATCCATGCCATTTTCCGAAGAATACCTTTCGCTGGATGATATTCATCCGATCGACATCGTCGAGACGCTGGCTGAACATCACGCTTGGGAATTTGACCGTATCACCGATGATCAGATCGCCATGTCGGTCGAAGGCCAATGGCGGACTTATTCGCTGACCCTGGCCTGGTCTTCGGAAGATGAGACCCTCCGCCTGATCTGCACCTTCGAGATGGAACCGCCGGTTGCCCGGATGGCCGAACTCTACGATGTGTTGAACCGCTGCAATGACATGGTCTGGACCGGTGCATTCACCTATTGGACGGAACAGAAGCTGATGGTCTGGCGCTACGGCCTGCTGCTGGCCGGCGGGCAGACAGCGGGGCCAGATCAGATTGACCGGCTGATCTCCTCTGCCGTTCTGGCAGCAGAACGCTTCTACCCGGCGTTCCAACTGGTCAGCTGGGCCGATAAATCCCCCGCCGACGCCATCAAAGTCGCCATTGCCGAGGCTTACGGTCGCGCTTAGCTTGGCCCCAGAGATTGGCGTTCGGGGTTAGAATGACTTTAGATAAAGTTGCCAGCTACGGATTGGTCCTGCTGGGCTGTGGCAAAATGGGCTCTGCCATGCTGCAGGGCTGGCTTGCAGGCGGCTTGCCTGCGACCTCGGTCTGGGTGTTGGATCCGCATCCTTCTGACTGGCTGGTTGCGCAAGGCGTGCATCTGAACCAGTCCCTGCCCGCCACCCCTGCAATTGTGCTGATTGCGGTGAAGCCCCAGATGATGGCGGCGGCCCTGCCCGGTTTGGCCGCGATGGGGGGTGGCAAGACCCTGTTCCTGTCAATCGCCGCTGGCACAACGATTGCCTATTGCGAAAGCGTGCTGGGTGCTGGCACCCCGATTATCCGAGCGATGCCGAATACTCCCGCCGCCGTCGCACGCGGCATATCGGCGATCACCGGAAACGCCTATACCAGCGCCGCCGATATGGCGCTGGCCGAGGCCTTGCTATCTGCCGTGGGCGACGTCGTCCGCCTTGACGGCGAACATCAGATGGATGCCGTCACTGCTGTTTCCGGCTCTGGCCCGGCCTATGTCTTTCACCTGATCGAAGCGCTGGCGGCGGCAGGCGAGGCTGAAGGCTTGCCCGCCGCCCTTGCTATGCAGCTTGCCCGCGCCACCGTGACAGGGGCTGGCGAATTGGCGCATCAAGCGGCTGAAAGCGCCAGCCAGTTGCGCATCAACGTCACCTCACCTGCGGGCACAACGGCAGCGGCGCTGGGCGTGCTGATGGACCCCGACACGGGCTTTCCCCCCTTGCTGCGCCGTGCCGTCAAAGCCGCCGCCGACCGGGGCAGGGAGCTTGGGCAATGATCACTTACGCCGATTTTGAAGCGGTCGATATTCGCGTGGGCACCATCACCCGCGCCGAGCCCTACCCCGAAGCCCGCAAACCCGCGATCAAGCTCTGGGTCGATTTCGGGGGTGACATTGGCGAAAAACGATCATCGGCGCAGATTACCGCGCATTATACGCCTGACGCGCTGGTGGGCAAACAAGTGCTGGCGGTGGTGAACTTTCCGCCCCGCCAGATTGGCAAGGTGATGTCCGAAGTGCTGGTGCTGGGCATACCCGATGCAGCGGGCGAAGTGGTCTTGGTGCGCCCTGATTTGGCGGTGCCAAACGGAGGAAAGCTGTTTTGAAGCCCGCGCTGCTGATCACACGGCCCTTGCCGGAAAGCGTCGTCGATGCCGCGCGCCGCCATTTTGACGTCACCCTGCGTACTGAGACCTTGCCTCTGTCTTCCGCCGCATTGCGCGCCGCATTGCGCGATTTTGACGCCGTGCTGCCCACCCTCGGTGACCGCTTTGATGCAGGGGTTTTCGCCGATTGCCCGCACCCGCGCGCCAAAATTCTGGCCAATTTCGGCGTGGGATACAATCATATCGACGCGATTGCTGCCAAGGCCGCAGGCATTGCAGTGTCCAACACCCCCGGTGCGGTGACCGATGCCACCGCCGACATCGCGATGATGCTGATCTTGATGACAGCGCGCCGCGCGGGTGAAGGCGAACGCATGGTGCGCGCAGGCAGCTGGGCGGGCTGGCACCCAACACAGTTGCTCGGCACCCATGTGACCGGGGCCACGGTCGGCATCATCGGAATGGGTCGGATTGGCCGGGCGATTGCGCGGCGCTGTCATTATGGCTTTGGTATGAGCGTAGTGTTTCACAATCGTTCCCTGCTTTCGGACATCGGCCTTCCCGCCGAACAGGTCAGCTTGGCACAAGCCATGGCTGCCGATTTCGCTGTGGTTGCTGTGCCGGGCGGCCCGGCCACCCAGCATCTGATCAACGCAGATGCCTTCGCAGCCATGCGCCCGAACGGTATTTTCATCAACATCTCGCGCGGCGAAGTGGTGGATGAGGCTGCCTTGATTGCGGCGCTGTCCGAAGGCCGCATTGCGGGGGCAGGGCTTGATGTCTACGAGTTTGAACCGCATATCCCCGTAGCCCTGATGGCGATGGAGAACGTGACGCTGCTGCCGCATCTTGGCACGGCGGCGCTGAATGTGCGGACCGATATGGGCATGATGGCGGTCAGCAACCTGATTGCCTTTGCCGAAGGGCGCGACCCGCCGAACCGGGTCTGACGCAATGGACTTTTTCTTCGCAAAAATACTCCTGCCGGAGGCACCTGTGGTCAGCTTCGGAAGCCTCCGGCGGGGATATTTAGAAACAGATGAAGCGCAAGGGCCGCCATGATCATCTCGCGCGGGCGGCGGTTCATTTTTGTGCATATCCCAAAGACCGGGGGAACGGCGCTGAGCCTTGCGTTGGAGGCGCGGGCGCAAAAGGATGATATTCTGATCGGGGATACGCCAAAGGCGCGGGCGCGCAAAGGCCGGCTGGCCGGTGTGAAATCGGCTGGAAGACTATGGAAACATTCGACACTGGCGGATATTGCGGGTCTTGTCACAGAGGTTGAAATGGCCAGTTTCTTCACCGTTACGTTAGTGCGCAATCCATGGGACCGGATGGTCAGCTACTATCATTGGCTACGCGGGCAGGGCTTTGCGCATCCTGCCGTAGGTTTGGCAAAGGCCAAGGATTTTTCCGGGTTCCTGAACCACAGCCAAACCCAAACCAGTCTGCAGCTATGGCCCTACAGCGCCTATATGCGGGATGCAAAGGGCCACGAACGATGCAGTCTTTATGCGCGGCTTGAACATCTGGACGCCGATCTTGCCCCGTTCGAGGCGCATCTGGGCCTTCGCATAACACCCGTCGGACGGATAAATGCGTCTGACCGAGAAATGGGGTGGCGCCGGTATTATTCAGACGCCGATGCGCAGTTGATCGGCACTCTTTGCGCCGACGATATTGCCTGCTTTGGATATGGGTTTGAGGATGCGGCGACGGGGTGATCCCCGCCGCCCGTCAAATCACGCGGCCTTCTTTGCCGCGCCAAAGCGGCCATAAAAGCTGTCACCTTTAGCCGCCATGTCGCGCAGCACTTTTGGCGTTGTAAACCGCGCGCCATGGGTTGCGGTCAGTGCATCACAAATCTCCACCGCGCGTGCGGCGCCTAGAATATCCAGCCATGCGAACGGCCCACCCGACCACGGGGCAAAGCCCCAGCCGAGAATTGCGCCCACATCACCTTCGCGGATATCAGTCAGTACGCCGTCTTCCAGGGCGCGCACGGCCTCCAAAGCTTGCGCCATCAGCAGGCGATGTTGAACATCTGTTAGGTTTGGTTGGGCGTCCGCCACCGGATAGGCAGCATCCAGCCCGTCCCACAGGCCCGTGCGTTTGCCATCCGTGTCGTAGGCATAGAACCCGGCGTTGGATTTCTTGCCCAAGCGGCCCTGATCGGCCATCGCGAACAGCACAGTATCCACTGCACCATCAGGGTAGGCATCCCCCATCGCAGCCTTCGTAGCTTTGGCGATTTTAACGCCCAGATCAATCGACGTCTCGTCTACCAGTTGCAGCGGTCCCAGCGGCATACCAACCAGCTTGGCCGCGTTTTCGATCAACACTGGCTCTACCCCTTCGGCAACCATCCGGATGCCCTCGTTGATATAGGGAATGATGCAGCGGTTGGCGTAAAAGAACCGCGCATCATGCACGACAATCGGCGTTTTGCGAATTTGCCGCACGAAATCAAGGGCTTTTGCTACGGCCACATCCCCCGTGGCCTTGCCGCGAATAATTTCGACAAGGTTCATCTTATCGACGGGTGAAAAGAAATGGATGCCGATGAACTGATCAGGCCGCACGCTCGCCTTCGCCAGATCGGTGATTGGCAGCGTTGAGGTGTTGGACGCAAAGACACAGTCTTTGCCCACCGCCGCCTCGACCTTTGCTGTCACATCCGCCTTTACCTTCATATCTTCGAACACCGCTTCAACGATCAGATCGCAGCCCGCCAGCGCCGCATAATCCGTGGTCACTGTAATCCGCGCCAGTACTTCGGCCTTCTTTTCCGCCGTTACCTTGCGCCGCGATATCCCCTTGTCGAGTAGCGCTTCAGAATGCGCTTTGCCCCGGTCTGCCGCGTCCTGTGCCGCATCAATCAGTACCACGTCGATGCCTGCATTGGCGGAAACATAGGCAATGCCCGCCCCCATCATGCCCGCGCCAATGATGCCAACACGCTTAACCGACTGATCGTTCACTTTGGGGCGGTTCGCGCCTTTTTCCAACGCTTCCTTGTTGATGAACAGGCTACGGATCATCGCCGAAGAACTCGGGTTCATCAGAACGAACGTGAACCACCGCGCCTCGATCTTGAGCGCCACATCGAAGGGCACCATGGCACCTTCATAAACCGCCGACAGCAGTGCCTTGGCCGCAGGATAAACGCCCATGGTTTTCGAATGCACCATGGCAGACGCGCCCACAAACGTTGGAAAACCGGGGGCGGAATAGGGTGTGCCGCCGGGCATCTTATAGCCCTTGGCATCCCATGGTTTTACAATATCAGCCTCTGTCGCCGCCAACACCCATTCCTTGGCGCGGGTCAGCAGGTCTTCGGGGGCGACCACTTCGTCAATCAACCCGCCCGCTTTGGCCCCTTTTGGATCAGACAGCTTGCCTTCCAGCAAATAGGGCGCGGCCATCATCATGCCCATCTTGCGGGTCAGCCGCATGGTGCCGCCCGCGCCGGGGAAAATACCAACCATGATCTCTGGCAGGCCAATCTTGGCCTTGGGGTTATCGGCGGCAATGATCCGGTGGCATGCCAGCGGAATTTCAAGGCCAATGCCCAAAGCTGTGCCGGGCAGGGCGGCCACAATCGGTTTGCCACCTTTCATTGTCTTCGGGTCGGCCCCCGCGCGCTCAATCTTGCGCAAAATGGCATGCATGCCCATCACGCCGTCAAAAATACCTTGCGCGCCACCCGCGTCCCGCATCGCTGCGATCACGTTCAGATCCATTCCGCCTGCGAAATCTTTCTTGGCCGACGTGATGATCACTCCCTTTACGCCTGCATCCGCCAAGGCGCGGTCGATCAAGCCGTCAAGTTCGACGAACCCTGCCTGTGACATCACGTTCATGGATTTGCCGGGCAGATCCCAAGCAATCGTCGCCACGCCATCGGCGTCTACGCCATAGGTAAAATCGGTCATGCTTTCCTCCGGTATTCGGTGCCATCGGCGTGCAGATATCGCCGCGCCGTGCCGTCTTTGTGGGTGATCAGATCGTGATCGGAATAGTGAATGATGTCGGTTTGGTGCCGTGTGCCGATCACCAGATAAGATGCTGGCGCGGTGGAGCGATTGTCGAGCCTGTGGCCAATAGCAAGCCCCGCAGGCCAAGCAGCCACATCGCCCGCGCGCAGGGTGGTTTCAGTCTCTTCAACCAGAACCACCTCGCCGGACAGCATATAAATCATCTCATCCTCGCCCTCATGCCAATGGCGATGGCCGGATCGGCTGCCGGGGGGCAAGGTTTCGATGAACGCACCAAACTGTGAAAGCCCGCCGGGATCAGACAGAAGCTGATAGTCATAGGGGCCGGGACCGCTGCCCAAAATCGGGTGCGGCGTGTCAGCATCATGCACGACCGGGGGCAGGGCGACCTTTGGCATCAGCGCGCGCCCTGCCAATCAGTGCCGTCTTTGTGGGTGAACCGATGAATGCCCTCGGCCACATGGACCTGTAGGTCAATATCGGAATAGGTGGCAATTTCGGCCTTTGCTTTGGTGCCAACCACTAGAAACCGCGCTTCGGCTTCGGTGTGGTTGATAAAGCAATGCCCGTCAGCCGCGCCTGCCGGAAAGGCAGCGCAATCGCCCGTCTGCATAATCGTGGGACCTGCATCCTGCATCATGGTGCATTCGCCTTGCGTAATCATCACGAATTCATCTTCGTGCAAATGCCAGTGCCGCATTGAAGATTTCGCGCCCGGCGCAAGAATTACGATATTTGCGCCAAATTGGGTCAAGCCGCCAGCTTGGCCCAACCGCAGGCTGGAACGGCCTGCAACTTCGGCATCATAGGGTGGTGGATAGATCGAGCCGGACTTAACCGGCACGTTTGACAGATCAAGTTTCGGCATCACACCCTCTCAATAATCGTGGCGGCACCCATGCCCGACGCGATGCACAGCGTGGCAAGACCCACGCCTTTGCCCGAGCGTTCCAATTCATCCAGCAATGTGCCGATGATAATGGCCCCGGTCGCCCCAAGCGGGTGCCCCATAGCGATGGAACCGCCGTTGACGTTGACCCGCGCGGGATCGACGTTGAACGCCTGTTGAAAACGCAGAACCACCGCGGCAAAGGCCTCGTTCACCTCGAACAGGTCAATGTCGCCGATGTTCATGCCATTGTCGCGCAGGATCTTTTCGGTCACTGGCACTGGCCCGGTCAGCATGATGGTCGGATCGGTGCCGATCTTGGCCGTCGCCCGAATACGCGCGCGGGGTGTCAGGCCGTGGCGAATACCGAATTCCTTATTACCGATCAGAACCGCCGCCGCACCGTCCACAATGCCCGATGAATTGCCCGCATGGTGAATGTGATTTATGCGTTCCAGATGCGGGTATTTCATCATGGCGATCTTGTCGAACCCCGGCATCACTTCGCCCATATCCTTGAAAGCGGGCTTCAGGCCACCAAGGCTTTGCATATCAGTCTGCGGCCGCATGTATTCGTCATGCGCCAGCATTTTCAGGCCGTTCTGATCATGGATCGTGATCACCGATTTGGCAAAGCGGCCCTCTTTCCATGCTTGCGCCGCCCGGCTCTGGGATTCAACTGCCAGCAGATCAGCGTCGTCGCGGGAAAAGCCATATTCAGTTGCAATGATGTCCGCCGAAATGCCTTGCGGGACGAAATAGGTCTTCATCGCCAAGGATGGATCAACGGCAATCGCCGCCCCGTCGCTGCCCATTGCAACCCGGCCCATCATCTCCACCCCGCCCGCGATGTAGGCATCACCCGCACCGCCGCGCACCTGGTTGGCCGCGATATTCACCGCCTCCATGCCACTTGCACAAAAGCGGTTGATGGCAAGGCCGGGAATGCTTTCGTCCAGATCAGACGCGAGCACGGCCGAGCGCGCGAGGCACCCGCCCTGTTCGCCAACTTGCGTCACGTTGCCCCAGATCACATCTTCCACAGCGTGGCCGTCCAGCCCATTGCGCGTCTTCACAGCGTTCAGCACGCGTGCCGAAAGGGCAACCGACGTAAGCTCGTGCAATGACCCATCAGCGCGGCCCTTGCCACGGGGTGAACGGACAGCATCAAAAATGTAAGCGTCTTGCATCATCGTCTCCTTCAAGCGCGGTCAGCAGGTGAGCCGGGCATTAAGTCATAGGGGGCCTTCCAACCGGGGGTGGCGGCAATCGCATCCAGCCAACGGTCGATATGGGGCCAATCGGCGCGATCAAAGCCGTAGGGTTCGGGGTAATAGAGGTATCCACAGCACGACAGATCCGCGATGGTCATCGCAGCACCTGCCACCCAAGTGTGGTTGGTCAGATGATCATCCAGCACCTTGTAAGTCGCCTTCAGCCGCCCCTGCATGAACGGGATAACCCCCGCAGGGCGTTTTGCTTCTGCCAGAAAGTTGCTCAGGAACCGCGTGGTGCCGATCGTCCCCGAAAGCTTGTGATTGTCCCAGAACATCCAACGCAGGATCTCACGCCGCTCAGCCGCCGATTTGCCGCCCAGTTTGCCGGATTTAGAACTGATATAGTCAAGAATAACGCCCGATTGGCTTAAAGTGACTTCTCCGTCCACCAGTACCGGAACTTCGCCCATCTCGTTGATTTCTTTGAACACAGGGCTGCGCGCTTCGCCATTGAAGAAGTCGACATAAACCGGCTCCCAGTCCAAATTGGCAAAGGTCAGCGCGAGGGCAACCTTATAGGCATTGCCGGACTCGCCAAAGCAGTAAAGTTTCATGGTCATCTGGCGACTCCCGGCGTGGTGACGCCTGCATCGGTTGAATTTGAGTATTTAAGCGAAGAAAAAGCTGAAAAGTAACGGTTGGTTAAGGTTAAGGCGTCACGCCTAAAGTTGCGGTACAGGCTGGAGAGCCGATGACCGCCGAGGGAAAAGTCGCTCCGGTTGTCGGTGAACAGCCAGTCATCTGCGAAAGCAATGGGCAACCGGGGCGCATCTCTTGCAGCTTTTTCTTCGCCCAAATACTCATCTTTCAACCTGCGCAAACCGATGATCATTTCTTGCGATCCTCCAGTTCCGCGTTGAACAGCCGGATGCGGTGGGTCAGGTTATCTTCGTTGATCACGCTGGAGAAGTTCTCAAAGATGAACGACAGCGCCTCGCCCTCATCGAGGCCCGCCTCGGTGGCAAAGCGTTTCAGGCGGCGATAGCCGTCTTCGGTCATCGCTACCGGAAACCGGCGGGTCAGGCGAAAGCGTTTTGGCATGGGCTACTCCGACAACAGAGGAGGGCGAAAAATGCGTCCTACAAGAATTTTCCCTTGGCGATCTTAGAACGCATCCGCGCCAAGCGCCATCACAGGTCCGGCACCGGTCTCAATCCGCGCCAGATGCAGCGCAGTGGCTGGCAGATGGCGCACCATGTAATAGCGCCCGGTGGCGATCTTGGTCTCGAGGAATGCCGTTTCACCGCCAGCCGCCAGCCCGGCATAGGCAGCTTTCGCCATCTTTGCCCACATCAACCCAAGGCAGACATGGCCCAGCAAATGCATGAAATCATAGGATCCGGCCAGCGCATCATTGGGGTTTTTCATGCCATTGGCGGCAAAATACATCCCCGCCGCCTGTGCGTCTTTTGACGCCTTTTTCAGCGGCTCAAGGAACGCGTCTTTCAGCACAGCATCGCTTTCGTTTTCCTTGATGAAATCCTTCACCATCGCAAAGAACGCCATCACCGGCTTGCCACCCTCGGCGGCCAGTTTGCGGCCCACGAGGTCCAAAGCCTGCACGCCGTTGGCGCCTTCATAGATCATCGCAATCCGGGCATCGCGGGCAAACTGGCTCATGCCGCCATCTTCGATATAGCCATGCCCGCCCCAAACCTGCTGGGATGCCACGGCCATTTCAAATCCCTTGTCAGTCTGAAAGCCCTTGATTACCGGGGTCAGCAGGGAAATCATGCCCTCGGCCGCCGCGTCGCCCGACCGAACCGAGCGATCAATCAGATGCGCGCCCCATAGGGTGAATGCCCGCGCGCCTTCGATGAAACTTTTCTGATCCATCAGGTTGCGGCGAATATCGGGATGCACGATCAGCGGATCGGCTGGACCGGATGGATTTTCCGTGCCTGTCACAGCACGGCCCTGCAGGCGGTCTTTGGCATAAAGTACGGCATTCTGATAGGCGGCTTCGGCCACGGCGTAACCTTGCAGGCCCACACCCAGCCGCGCCTCGTTCATCATCGTGAACATGGCGCGCATGCCTTTGTGCAGATCACCCAGAAGATAGCCCACCGCGCCATCGTAATTCATCACACAGGTGGCATTGCCGTGAATGCCCATTTTGTCTTCGATCTTGCCCACCGTCACCGGGTTGCGCGCGCCAAGCGAGCCATCGGCATTGACCAGAAACTTCGGCACGATGAACAGGCTGACGCCCTTGATGCCATCACCGCCACCGGGTGCCTTTGCCAGCACCAGATGGATGATGTTCTCGGCAAGATCATGATCACCGGCCGAGATGAAGATTTTGGTTCCCGTCACCAGATACGACCCGTCATCTTGTGGCACCGCCTTGGTGCGCATCAGCCCCAGGTCGGTGCCGCAATGCGGCTCTGTCAGGTTCATGGTGCCGGTCCAGTCGCAGGACACCATCTTTGGCAGATAGGTGGCTTTCTGTGCGTCTGTGCCATGGGCGTGAATGGCCGAATAAGCGCCATGTGTAAGGCCCTGATACATGTTGAAGGCCATGTTGGCGGAGACGAAAATTTCGCCCACTGCCGTGCCCATCACGTAAGGCAGGCCTTGGCCGCCATAGTCCGGGTCGCAATCAAGCGCCGTCCAGCCGCCGTCTTTCATCGCATCAAAGGCTGCCTTGAACCCTGTCGGCGTGCGCACAATGCCGTTTTCCAAGGTGCAGCCCTCGCGGTCGCCGACCATGTTCAGGGGGGCCAGAACGTCCCGTGCCACTTTGCCCGCTTCTTCCAGCACCGCGGCGGTAAAGCCTTCGTCCAGATCGCTGTAACCTGGCACATCAGCCCCGGCCACGTTCAAGACATTTTGCAAAACAAACTGAAGGTCTTTGACGGGGGCTGTGTAGCTGGGCATAGGTTTTGTCCTTTGAAAGTGATCACTTTTGATTGGCGAAGATAGCCCAACAGGCTGATGTCATTCGGCGGCGGATTTGCGAAAACTGGCCAGCACTTCGGCCCCCCAGACAAGTTGACCTTTAAGTTCGGCAATTGCCTCGTCCAACTCGCCGCGCTGCGCTTCCATCTGGGCAAGACGGGCGCGGGCGACGTCGTAAGTGCGGATCAGTTGCGCCTCTTGGCTGCCATCACGGTCATATAGGTCCAGAAGTTGCCGATTGTCGTCGCTTCATTAGGTCGGGTGGGGGTCATGGTCTGGCTCACGAACTGGTCGGGTCGCAGGGGTTTGGTGTCGCAAAAGCGGTGTTGGCAAAGCACTATCAGACCAGGTGACGTTTACGTAAGGGGTACGTCACGTCACTTTCGCCGTGACGTGATGTCAGGGTGCTTCAACCGCCCCGTCGCGCAGGGATTTCAGGTCGGCAATCGCCACATCCAGGTCGGCGCGTTGTTGGTGCAACGCTCCCAACTGCCTGTCTGCGAGGTCGATCCACGCCTTCATCTGAACACCAGTACCCTTCTGTTGATAAATCAGCAGCCACTGGCGGATTTCTTCCAGCGAAAAACCAAATCGCCGCCCGCGCAGGATCAGGGTCATGCGGGCCACTTCGCGCGGGCCGTAGGACCGCGACCGCCCCTCTTTGTAGGGGGATATCAGTTCGATATATTCGTAATAACGCAACGTGCGCGCAGTCACGTCAAAGCGTGCGCACATCTCTTTGAAGCTGAGACGCGGATCGGACATGGCTAAGCCTCCCACGACACAGACTATGCACTCGTCTTCGTTTGCGCAACTTTGTTGATGGCCCTTGCAGGTGGCTGTGGATCAGCAATGATATGGCCAATGCGGGGGCCCCATGACTAACATCAAAGACACAGCGCGCACTTTTATGTCTGCCTTGCCGCACGCGCAGGCCTTGGGGATGCAGATCACTGATCTGGGGGATGGTCGCGCTACCATAACCATGCCCTGGGATGCGCGTTTCGTTGGTGATCCGGTCACAGGCGTCATTCATGGTGGGGCGGTGTCTGCATTGATGGACACGGCATCAGGGGCCGCCGTGATGTGCCATCCAGCGCATCCCAAGGGGACGGCGACGCTTGGCCTGCGGATAGATTACATGCGCCCGGCTACATCGGGCCAGACCATCCGGGCACAGGCGGAATGCTATCATGTCACACGCTCGGTCGCTTTCGTGCGGGTCACTGCCACCGATGATGACGCATCGCGCCCGGTGGCCATGGCAACCGGAACTTTCACTTTGGAAGGGGTGACACCTTGATGCGCGAGCGCCCTGAACCTTTGCATGTGATCAAGCAACGGCGCGAGACGGTGCTGAAGGCACTTGTCGGTGGCGTGCCATACATCAGCTTTCTGGGCATTCAGTTTGACCGGCGCGGTGATGAATTGACCGCTGTTCTGCCTTTCCGCGACGATCTGGTCGGCAATCCCATGTTGCCTGCGTTGCATGGTGGCGTGACGGCGGCATTTCTGGAGGTGACAGCGATTGCCGAACTGAGCTGGTCCTTGCTGTGGGGTGATATGGAGAAAAGCCCAGGCATTGGCAGGTTACTTGATCCTGCCAACCTGCCACGTTTGCCCAAGACCATAGATTTCACGGTCGACTTTCTGCGCACGGGCTTGCCGCGTGATGCCTTTGCACGGGCGCGCGTCAATCGGTCGGGGCGGCGTTATGCCTCGGTGCATGTCGAGGCCTGGCAAGACAACCGCGCCCGGCCTTTCGCGCAAGGATCAGGGCATTTCTTGTTGACCCAGCCGGAGGGTTGACGCCTACACCAAATCACATCGCGCTTGTGCCTGCCCTAGGCCCTCATCAACCGAAACGCCGCTGATGCACCCCAACCGGCCGCCACCGCCATCGCCAGCGAGATCAGCCCGTAGATCAGCGGCCGATCTTTCGACAACCGGTTCACGAACCGCTCCAGCCCCTGCTTTTGCACATCGATGATCCGGTCTTGCGTATCAATTACCTTGCCGCCACGGGTCAGAAACATGCGCACCTTGTAATCGCCCTCGGTCAGATTGGCCGGCAAAACCACATCTGCCCGAAACAGCGTCGCATCTGTCAGCTCAACCGACCCTTCTGCCAGCCGGTAGCGATTTTCCGCCTCGCGGATCCGCAGCAAAGCCGCAATGAAATCCGTGGAATTTTCGGCTTCGGACGCAATTCCGATCGCCTTTATCGCGCGGGGAATGGTGATCTGGTACCGCAGATTTTCAGTGTCCGACAGGATCTCAGACAACGGCCCGGTCGTCGTCACCGCATAAAAACTGGGGGCAGAATCGATCCGGACCGCGTCCGTGTTGATCCAGATCCCCGCCTGCCTGCTTTTCTTGCGCAGGATCAACGGCGACGACGGCCCCTCGATGGTCACGATCACTTCCATCGGCGGGTTGGCGGGTGCGGGCGCGTCGCGCTTAACCGCGCCATACACAATGATCTCGGACCCCGAAAAATTCGCAGTAATTGAAATCTCGTTCTGGCTCAATCCGGCAACAATTTCTTCAGCGCGGGCCGGCAGCGACAGCACTATCAAAAGCAAAAGCACCCGGATCACGGCAACACCCCCGGCGCAATGGAAAACAGCTCGGCCGGCGTCAGCAGCAGATCAAGCGCAATCTTGCCCGCTACCGCCAACACCAAAAGCGACAGCAGAATGCGCAATTGCTCGGCCTTCAGCCGCAATCCGATCCGGGCACCGATCTGCGCGCCAATCACCCCGCCGATGATCAGCACAAGCGCCAGTAGCATATCAACGGTCTGGCTGGTGATCGCATGCATCAATGTGGTGAAGGCCGTCACAAAGATGATCTGGAACAGCGATGTTCCAACCACAACCTTGGTTGGCATTCCCAGGATATAGATCATCGCGGGCACCATGATGAAGCCACCACCGACCCCCATGATCGCCGCCAGAAACCCCACCACCGCCCCCACCAGCATCGGCGGCAAGACCGAGATATACAGCCCCGAGGCCCGGAATTTTACTTTGAACGGCAGATTGTGCACCCAGGTATGCACATGCGCGCGGCGCACCGGCGCACCGGGCTTGCGGGCGCGCTGCATTGTGCGCAGGCTTTCTTGCAGCATCATGGCCCCGATCAGGCCCAAAAACAGCACATAACTAAGCTGCACGAACAGATCGACCTGCCCCACCGCAGTCAGTCGTGCAAACACCCAGACGCCGATGGCCGATCCGATGATACCCCCCGCCAGCAGCACAATCCCCATTCGGAAATCCACTGCACGCCGCCGCACCTGCGCCAGCACGCCCGATACCGATGATGCCACAACCTGATTGGCCCCGGTGGCCACCGCGACAGCAGGCGGGATGCCTATGAAGAACAGCAAAGGCGTGATCAGAAACCCGCCACCCACACCAAACATGCCCGACAACAGCCCAACAACGCCACCCAGCCCCAAAAGCAGGAAGGCATTGACCGAAACCTCGGCTATGGGAAGGTAAAGCTGCATGAACGAATGGTGCTCGACGCTTGTTTTTTACAAGGATTGCGCGCCATTCGCGGCCTTGTCAAACGCAACTGCGCTTCATCGCAGGTCGCGAATAAACTGTCTTAGCACCCGTTCCAATTTAGCCGCACCCAGCGGGGCCATGGCCTTTGTGTGCTCGTGGCTGATCGCCTCGGCCGAAAGGCCCGCTGCCATGTTTGTGATGGTGGAAATTGCGGCAATCCGAAGCCCCAAAAACCGCGCGAGGATGACTTCCGGCACGGTAGACATGCCCACCGCATCGGCGCCCATACCCCGGATCGCGCGAATTTCGGCGGGGGTTTCAAACGATGGCCCGGAATACCACGCATAAACGCCTACCGGCAGCGGTACATCCACCGCTTTCGCCGCCGCCTGCAGGCCTGCCCGCATGGCAGGATCATGCGCATCCATCATCGGGACAAACCGCGCGTCCGTTGGCTCGCCGATCAGCGGGTTCAGACCGGAAAAGTTGATATGGTCCGACAGCAGCATCAGATCACCCGTCTTGATGTCAGGCCGCATCGACCCCGCCGCATTGGTGGCAATCACGGCAGGCGCGCCCAAGGCCTTTAGCACCTCCAGCGGCAGGCGCATGACGCTTGGATTGCCCGTCTCGTAATAATGCGCGCGTCCGCCGAAAACGGCGACCCGCACCCCTTCAAGATTGCCGATCACAAGGTTTGGATTGTGGCCGGACACGCCCGCGAGTGGGAACCCCGGCAGATCGCTGTAGGGAATAGAGACGCCATCCACAGCCCCCGCCAGATGCCCAAGCCCCGAACCAAGGATCAGGCCCAACTTTGGCGGTGCATCCCCCGCCCGCACGCGGATCAGATCGGCAAGCGCGTCAGCGTTCTTTGACATAGGGCTCGCCCCCGGCGCGCGGCGGGATGGCTTTGCCAATAAAGCCCGCCAGCACGATCACCGTCAGGATATAGGGCAGGGCGTCCAGGGCCGGGACTGGCACCTTGAACGGCATCACGGCGTCAACCACATCGGGGCGCAAGGCAAGCGCTTGGAAGAACCCGAACAGCAACGTCGCCCAAAGCGCATACCACGGCCGCCATTTGGCGAAGATCAACGCGGCAAGTGCTATGTAGCCCCGCCCCGCCGTCATCTCGCGCCCGAAGCCCGCTTGCAGCGCGGTTGCCATGTATGCCCCCGCAAATCCGCACAGAACGCCCGTTATTGCCACCGCCGCATACCGCATTCCCACCACAGACACCCCTGCCGTATCCAGTGCCGCCGGGTTTTCCCCCGCCGCCCGCAGCCGCAGGCCAAAGCGGGTTCGGTACAGAAGCCACCATGATGCAGGCACCAACAGCAGCGCCACATAAACAAGGATCGAATGGCCCGACAGCACATCGGCGTAAAGCGGGCCAAGGAATGGCACATCCTTTAACCCGTCGGCAAAGGGCAGGGTGATCGGTTCAAACCGCGCAGCCCCTTCCAGCGCTGGGGTGCGCCCGCCTTGGCCAAAAAGGCTTTGCGCCACCAGAACGGTGATGCCTGATGACAGGAAATTCAGCGCGACCCCGGAAATCAACTGATTGCCACGGAAGGTGATGGATGCGATGCCGTGCAAAGCCGCCAAGACCAAGGACGCGCCAATCCCGGCGAGCAGCCCGATCCAGACAGACCCGGACAGCGCCGCTACTGTCGCCGATGCCATCGCCGCCATCAGCATCTTGCCTTCCAGCCCGATGTCAAAAATCCCGGCGCGTTCCGAGAACAGCCCGGCCAGACAGGCCAGCAGCAACGGAGTGGCCAGCCGCAGGGTGGAATCGAGTATCTGCAAAAGTGTTGCGTAATCCATCAGGCGGCCCCCGTCTTGCTAGACAGCGTCTTGCTAGGGCTGGCCTTGCGGGGGCGGAAAAACACGCCCA
>JANNSG010000090.1:0-36934 GCA_031402355.1 Pseudorhodobacter sp.
CGGTCGCAGATCAGCGGATCGAGCTTGCCGACCAATGCGCCGAAAGCCATTGTAACGGCGATGTCCTGGGGCACATCCCAGCCCTCAACGACCCCGCCCGCCTGTTCAATCGCCACAATTTTCAAAAGCGCGTCAGCATTGCCTCCGTAACCTGCGGCAACCAGCATGGCCGTGGCTTTTTCCTTGTCCTGTTTGACGCCAATTCCCTGCATCAGATAATCCGAGAGGGTGTTCATCATCTTGGGCGAACCTCCCTGTTTGGACGCCATCAACTGATCAACCAGCCTTTGATTTGTCAGCTCCTTCAACCGCCCGGCTGCGATCAGTAGCGAAGCACGTTCCAGCATTGCCTTGTCTGGCCCGAAGTTGCTGTCGACAGATGGCAGCAATGCATAGACCTTTTCGATGGTGGCAAACCACTTCACCGCGTCCAGTTCCATCAAGCGTTTCATGTCTCGACGGATCAGATCCGGCGCGCGTTCAGGCAGCACATCGCCGGCCCAGGTTGACCACATCGCATCCAATTGTTCATCGGCAAGGCCTGCGATGCAGATCGGGTCCCGGGCAATTTCGGGTGGTTCAAACACAAGGGACACAGTCCCCGCTATTGCAACAGAGCCCGCCGACAGGCTGATGCCAAGCGCGCAAAGCAGCATATTGAAGCGGTGCCGCGGTGCTATGAGGACGGGTTGTTTGCGCATGGGTCTTGCCTTTCTTGCGGTAGGTCGGGTTAGCCAAACCTTCTGCCGACACGCCTGTTCTGCGGTCGGCAGAAGCAGTGCTATTTGGCCAGGGTGCTTGGTTCCATCACCACTTCGTAGGCCCCGGCGGTGCCGCGAAAGACGATGGCCACCCCGGCCCGGCGCTGCAGATCGACCGCAGACAGCGATGCCAGCACAGTGTCGCCATCGCGCACTTCGAAGTCGAGCGTAAGGGGCGCTTTCAACGCAACCGTGGCTGACGCGTTAAGCCCGACTGCCTTGACCGCCACAGCATTTGCCGCAGGAACAAACAGATCGACCATCGGCTTGTCCGACAAGTTGAACATCGTCACCACCGCTTGCGCGGGGCTGCTGGAGATATTTTCGGGCGCAAGTGTCTTGGTACCATCATACCCGACAATCAACGAGTAGTACTTGCCGGCCTCAACCGAAACCTTGGTTTCTTCCACCCCTGCCGTAATCGAAATCTCGCCTGGCTGATTGACCACAACATACCCTGAAATGCCCTTGGACAGATCATCAAAGGCGGTATTCTGGATGACTGCATTGGTGAGGTTCGCCGCGACAACGCGCACAAAGCTGGCATTCGGATCGGGCACGTCTTCGTAAAGACCGCCATCTTGCGCTATTGCGGGCAACGCCACGCCTATTGCCAATGTTACGGATATGGCTTTGATCCAGCCGCGGTTGAACGTCATGAGGCATCTCCTTTAGGGCCAGTGCAGAAAGTCAGTTGGCTCGCTTCGGTAATCGGACGGTCAAACCGCACCGAAACCTGGGTGAAACCGGGATGGCGAAACGGGCTCATCCCCAGATAGAAATTGCCGGTGCCGCGCAGGCGCGCAGAGCGGTCAATCTTTGATTTACGGGTTATTCCGTCGGTTGTTTGCAGTTCAAAGCTGGCGACGCGCGACCCTTCGGCGCCATATCTGGCAAAAATCGCATCATCCGGACGAACATCGAAAGCGGCAAGAGACGCTGACAATGTGTAGTCATCCACTTTGGTAGTGGCCAGAAGTTGGGTACAGCCCGTGCCAGCCGCAGCAATCAGTTCTTCAAGCGGCTCAGACCCGTTCTGGGCCAGATTGTTGTAGATCGGATTTTCCCAGATCAGGAACCGGGGTCGCTGGTTCTTGAATTCATCCGATGTCAGATATGATGTCAGCGCGCCATATTGATTGCCACCGGTGATGGCGTAATTGACGATCGCCAATCCGGAAAGTTCGGTCAGGAATCCAGCGAAATTGTTGATCGAAGAATCTGAAAAGGATGTCCCGACAAGCACCGCGGGAACCGCGGCATCAGACCCTGCAAAGATATCCAGTGCGGCCGCATCGCCGTTTGCGCTTTCGACCGGCGTCGTCTTGTAGGCCATGGTTTCTGTCGAAGGCAGCGCATTGACGCAAAACGTCTGCAAAGACCGCCGCATTCCTGAAAACGCGACCTGTTTGCCCAGGGGTTTGCTTTCAAAGCGGGACGGAGTCAGTTCCGCATAAGACGGATCCGCCTTGATAGATGTTGCAATCGCATCGGCGGCGGCACGGGCCCCTTGCGATGTCCAATGGAAATCCGCGCCAAAGAAGGCGCGTTCTTCGCCAGTGACGTTTTGCAGGGCCGTCATCACATTCGGCGCGACAATTCCAACATTCGACAGTCGCGTGATAATGTCTGTGTAGATCATCTGCGCCAGTTCGGGATCAAAGCCGTAGTCTTTTACATGATCAGGCAGCGCATCCACCATCACCTGACTTTTCGCAGGGATCGCCACATAGACCAGCGTGGTGCCGTTCTCTTGCAGCACTTTGGCCAATCGACCAAGCAAGATCACGGTGCGTTGATCCATCGGGTGCTGCAGTCGAAGATCGGCGAAAGTGCGGAAGAAAACTCCGTCTTTGCCTTCAACTGAAGGTAGTGCGGTCGAAAACTCATAGGCTGAGCAGTCAAAGCTGGAGGCCGGGTCAGCCAAAGCCGCAAGTGGGGGAAAAGCGGCGGCGGCGCACAAACCAAGCGCAAGCGTTCTGAGATTTGTCATTCGATAACTCCTTCGCGGGTGGTGGCAGCCGGGAATGGCATGGCATCAAGCCGTTTCAGCAAGGTCTGGGCCATGGCCTTGGTGCCGGGGTCGGTTTGCGCGGCGGCAAGATCAAGCGCGGCGCGGGCTTTTACCGGATCGGCTGCCATCCCGTCAGTTGGCAGCATATAGGCCAGCGCCAATTTTACGGCTGCGTCGCCACGCCCCGCGTTGGCGGCGACCTCCAGCCAGTGACGTGTGGCTTCGGGGTCTTTGCCAAAGGGCGTGCCTGTTGCAAACATGGCACTTAATGCCACGGCCGCGTCGGCATTGCCGGTCTGCGCCTGGTGGATCATTGCGTCCAGCGCAGCGTTCTGGCGGGCGACAGTCAGTTCCAGATTTGGAAGCTTCAATAATGCGACCAGACGGCGCAGCGCAAAATCCCGGTCGGTATACGAAGCTATAGCATAGTAATGTGCGGCATCCGGCAGAAGTTGCGGCTTGCCCTGTTCTTCCAGCCATTTGCCATAGCGAAAGGCCGCCAGACCATCGGCAGCGTCGGCCAATGCCCGCAGATCGCGGGTGCCAAGTGTTCGCCCTGCGATCATTTTTTGGCGCAAAGACCGCAGGTGTTCTGTGGGCAACTGGTTCGTGCGGGACACACCGCCGCCATCCGCAAATGCAGGCAATTGCATCTGCCCCAATGCCAAGGCGCTGATCAGGGCAAGGGATAGAAACGGGTGGCGGTCAGGTCGCACTTGCCAGCTCCATTTGGGTTACAGGATCTACCCAAAGATCGGGGTCGGTCAGATACCGCAGTGGGAATTCCCAGATGACCACGTCAGGCGGGGCATCGCGAAGCGCGTCGGATGCCAGATAATCCAGCATCGGTCTGACCGGACCCAAACCCTGTGCCGCAGCATTCAACACATCAGATTTCAGCGACAATTTCAGCGCTTCTGCAAAGCTCCAATCAGGATTGGCACTGTAGGATGTGCCGACCAGCACGATACCTACGTCTTGCGGGCCAAAGAGATCGCCAAGATCGCTGGTCTGGGCGATACTCGCGACAAAGGGCGTAACCTGTTCCGCAGCCAAGCCGATCATGGGCGCAAGGGTGTCAGTGGTGACATATGACACCAAATCGCCCGCCAATTTCTTTGTCGGCAGCAGTTCGACCGTCAGCTCGGTCTGACCAATGCCGACCAGCCCCGAGACCGCGATGGATTGGGCAACCGCTTTTGCGCCGTTGATCGTCCAATGCGTATCGGTTGCGAAGAAGGCCTTTGGCCCCATCGCCAGAAGTGCGGGGCGGGTATCGACGGCATCAACGCCTGCGCGCTGCAAGCCGTCCATGAAATCACCGTAAAGTTGTGCCATATAGGAAGACAGTTCGGGAGCATCTGCTTGGCCCGCGACAATGTCTGTCTTGGCGGGGACAGGAACCAAGACCAAAGCCACACCTTTGTCTGCCAACTGACGGCGGATTGTGGCTATCTGGTCCAGGCTTTGATCAATACTCTGGATCGGGGCCCGCGCCTCTTCTGCGGTGAACAGCCAGCCGTCCTGCCCGGCAATGACACCCTTGCGCCCCTCGCCTGCCAGCACATATCGCGCCGCCCCGATCAAACCGATTGACGCATCACGGTGTGGCATTGCGGTCTTGTAGGCATGATCAAAACTCGCGGTCAGCGTGCCTTTCAGCACATCCATGTCAAGCGGTGCAAGTTTGCCACCCGGTTCTTCAAAATACGCCAGATTTGCGATCGGCGCGTAGCCGAAGAACACCACCGGAAGGACGTAGCGGGACATGCGATAAAGGGTTTGCATAGCGGTCACTTTCCTAGAACTGGAAGTAAAGGAAGGGCGAGAAGCTTGCTTCGGCCAGCTTCATGATGCTGATCACACCGATGACGGAAATCAGCAGCGTGGGCAGAAGTGAGGTGGCGGCAGTCAGCGTGCCCGCGCCGCCGATTTGCGGTTCTGACGGGTTGAAATACATCGCACGACCGATGGCGTTCAGCTGCGGCTCAGTTCCCGCGACCACCATGGCCAATACCAACAGCATCAGGCTTTCACTGCTGATCTGCAGCGCAACGTCGATCGGCATCGCAAACCCGTGCAGCCCTATCATGCCTGCATAGACATCCATCGCCTGCCCCATATCGGCGGCACGGAAAGCAACCCAGCCGATGATGACGATCAGCAGGGTTTGGAACAGGCCTACCAACTGTGTACGATTGGCCCAGCCGGTTTTCCGTTCCAGTGCAAGCCAGGCGCCGTGCCAGATACCCCAGGCAAGGAATGTGCCATTCGCGCCGTGCCACAAGCCGCCCAGCACCATCACCAGCGTCAGGTTGATATAGGTGCGGCGTTCCGAAATCCGGTTGCCGCCCAGCGGGATATACAAGTAGTCGCGCAGCCAGACCGACAGGCTGATGTGCCAGCGCCGCCAGAATTCGGTGATCGACCGGCTGATATAGGGCATGTTAAAATTGGCCCGGAAATGGAAGCCCATCATCAGGCCAAGCCCCATCGCCATGTCGGAATAGCCCGAAAAGTCGAAGTAAAGCTGCATCATGTAGGCTATTGATCCCACCCAAGCCAGCGTCAGCGACGGGTCTGGCGTGGCAAAAGTCACGTCGGCAATCGGTGCCACGCTATCGGCCAGGATCACCTTTTTGCCCAAGCCAATGATGAACAGCGCCGTGCCATCGGCGAACAATTGCAGGGAATGTGTCCGCGATTTGAACTGATCCGCCAGATCCTTGAACCGCAGGATCGGGCCTGCCACCAATTGCGGGAACAAGGCAATGAAGGCTGCAAAATCAAAGAAATTCAGCGTGGCGTCGGCATCGCGGCGGGTGACATCGACCAGATAGCTGATTGAATGAAAGACATAGAATGACACGCCAATGGGCAGGATCAGCCGCCAATGCACGCCAAGGCCAGCAGCATCGGTGCCGACCAGTTCGGCAAGGCTGTCGATGAAGAAGTTCAGGTATTTGAAAACGCCCAACACGCCAAGGCAGCCGATGACACCAATCGTGCACCAAAGCTGCGCGCGCTGGGTGCCGATGTTGTTACGGATGAGCAAGCCGATCCCGAAGGCCCAAAGTGTGGTCAGAAACAACAGCAAAAGGAAATCGAACCGCCACCAGCCGTAAAACAGGTAGGATGCGAACAGGATCACCAATGATTTGCCCTGTGTGGGCGTCAGGAAATAGACCACCAAGAACAGCGGCAAGAACAGAAACAGGAAGGTTTCAGACGAAAAGACCATGGGTTCAGACCTTCTTGCAGGTGGTGAGATAGCTGCCCGTTTCGGCCCCGTTCGACCCGGAAATGCGGTAGCTGTTGCCGGAATGCTGTTGAACCTGCTTCAGATAAGCGGCCAGATACTGCGAAAACTCGCCGTCAAAGAGACGCGGCATCTGCGCGGACAAATTGTTTTGATCCAACACCACGTCACCGATTGCGATACCGGTCAATCCAACGCGATTGCCCGCCAGCAAGTTGTCGGAAACCTCGATCCGGCCACCCTTGCGCTGCGCGCCGACATGCACCCCGGAGTTCTTGTTCATGACCAACGCGTTGCCCTGCACCGATGAAACACCGCTTTCGTTCAGGCGCAGGCCAGACGCGCCATTACGGGCAATCGAATTGTCTGCTACCAGAACGCAAGTAGCGCGCTGGGTGGCGATACCGGTTTCAGCGTTGGCAAGAATTGCATTGCCACGGATATAGACACCGTCGCTATTGCCGCCGACCGAAATGCCATTGCGGGCACCACCGGACACCAGATTGCCGGCTAACAGCACTCCAATTCCGTTGGACAGTTTGACCCCGGCCCCGCCATTGCTGCCGATGACCGCGTTGCCAGACAGACGGATATTCTGCACGGTATTCAGCGAGATACCGCCACCGCGCCCGGCCTTGATCAGATTGCCATCGAGCAGCCCGTCATTGACACCGATAAACCCGACGACGCCCAAATCCTCAAAGGTATTGTCGGTCAAGGTTGGGGGAAATTCCGGCGGAAAAAGCCCGCGCGCGGCGACGACAACGCCGCTAAACGGATCGGCTCCCACCATACCAAGGCCTGAAAATCGGGTTTCCTGTGCATAGAGAGTGCCTTGCCCGGTGATCAGAACGAAAGGGCGATAACTTTCCGGATCGGCCTGCACCGCTGATGCGCGCACTTCGGCACCGATCATTTCAATCTGACCGAAACCAAGCAGAAATGCGCCGCTTGCCGCATCCATTTGCAGCGTGTCCCCCGGTTCAAATTGCAGCCCTGCCCCAAGCCAGACAACCAGCGGACGTGTCAGCCGGGCCACGTCGCCGACCATGCGCAAGCCATCAAGTCCCTGCGCTTCGGCGGCTTTAGCCAGGTCCCGCAGGGTGAAATTCCCGTCTTTCACGACCAGGGCATCGTGTCGGTCTGCTTGCGCGCGCAGCACGCGTATCTGGTTGTTGGATCCGATGTGAATCGAAAGCTGCGTCATCGCCAACTGCAGATCAGTCGAGATCAGTTGTCCGGGGGTTCCGTTGGCAAACTGTGGCCGCTTAACGTCCGGCATAACCGTTTCGGGCTGCGCCAGATTGAACAGGTCCGCCAGTTGACCAACGGTTTGCTCAGCGTCAGCAGCATTTGCCACCAATTCTTCGATCCGTGCCTGGGTCTTGGTTGACTCCTTCCAGACAGGCGAGGCAATCGCCAGCGCGGGGGCGAACAGTGTCACGATAGCGAAGGTGGCAAACAGCTGGCGCATGTCAGACCGCGATCCGCGCCAGCTTGACGGCAGAGGCATCTGCCGGTTTTGGTTCTGTGACCTGCGTTGCATTTGATGCTGCAAACATCGGCGCTACGGCGACTGACCCAATGCCCGCCATTTCGTCCTGATCTTCGATATTTGTGGTCAGCATCAACTGCATTGCCCGCAATTCGCGGCTTGTCACGTTGGTCATTGGCAAAAAGACATCCGCCGCAAGCGTTACGCTTTCACCACGCTTCGCCGTCACTTTCCGGCCGTCCATTTCATAGACGGCACCACCATTGATAAAGGTCAAAAGGCTTGGCCCGATACCGGTGCCATTCACCCGAACCGTCGCGCCCGGTGCCACTACGATCATCCGCATGTCATAACCGTTTGCCTTGGACAGCGGTTCAACCCGGCCCCAACTGGTTTCACGGATCACATGGCTTTGCACTTCGCGGCGGGACTGACTTTTCAGCTGGTCCACCACTTGTTTGACGTTTTGCGCATTTTCGCGATTGGTCACCAAAAGGGCGTCAGGCGTGTCGATCACGATCATGTCGCGCAGGCCGATCACCGCAACCAGTCGGCTGTCACTTTGGATCAGCGAATTCTTGGTATCCACGGCCATGATGTCACCGTTCTTTACGTTGCCATCCTCGGACTGGGTCGAGATCTTCTGCACCGAATTCCAGGCACCGACATCATCCCATTCAATGTTCAGCGCCGGGGCCAAAGCCGTTGTTGGCGAGCGTTCGAAAACCAGACGTTCGGTTGGCTCTGATGTCGCCTTGGCAAAGGCCCGGCTTTCCAACAGTATGGTTCCTTGCGAGCATGTCGCCCCGGTCACAGCATCAGACACCGCATAAAATGTATGCGGATCAAACCGCAGGAATTCCTCGATGATCACATCAGCCCGAAACAGACTGATGCCCGAGGCCCAGTAGGCGTGCCCGGCAGTTATCAGCGACTTTGCCACTTCGACGGGCGGCTTTTCAATGAACCGATCGACGCGGTGCAGGCCAGGCAGAAACCCGTAATCGCCGCCGTCGATGATATAGCCATACCCCGTTTCAGGGTAGGTCGGCGGAATGCCGAACAACACGATGCGGCCGTCTTCGGCAGCCTCACGCATGGCAAGAATAGTTGCGTTCAGATTGCCGGTGATAATGTGATCCGATGGCAAAACCAGCAGTAATGCCTCTGGATCAGATTGCGCGGCGCTTATGGCGGCAGCCAATACCGCAGGTCCGGTATTGCGGCCTATGGGCTCTGCGATAACCTTTGCCTTGATCTGCAGATCCTGCAGCTGCCGATGCACGAGCACGGTTTGCGCCGCACTTGTCACGACAATCGGGGCGTGAAAATCATCACCACGGTGGCGTTGAACGGTGGTCTGAAAATAGGACAGACTGCCCTTGCCGCGGACGGGCTGAAATTGTTTTGGCTGTTCAATTCGGGACATGGGCCACAGGCGTGCGCCCATGCCACCGCAAAGAACCAAAGGATAAATGGGTTTGCTCATGATTTCACATCCAGTTCAGGGGCCAGAGGTGGGGAAGAAGTCAGGGCCGCGCCAAGACCGAACGGCAGCGCGCGAACGATGGTCAGTTCAGCCAGTTGCCCGGTCCGGGTTGCAGACAGGGCGACCTCGGGGATAATTCGCACCGGGGCCAGCGCATCGCCGGATTGGCCCCGTAAGCTTTGTGTATCGACCCTTGCGCGGATCGTTTCTCCGTCGCCGAAGCGGATATTGACGTGATCGGCGAAAGCGAGTTCCAGAAGTTCCTCTGGCGTCACTTGAGTGTTCACAACCAAAGGCGCATCCGGCGCTGAAACTGAAAGCACGGCATCGCCCGCCTGAACCGTCGCCCCAACCGCGGTTCCTTGCAACGTCGCAGTGCAGGTGCAGGGCATGGCGATGGACAGCAGACTTCCAGAAATGGTGCGAATGGAAAAGGCAACCTCGCCCTCGCCCGCTTCAAGGTTCACATAATCCAACTGGCCCGCAGCAATGGCCCCAAGGGTCATCCCGTCTTGCATGGCACGGCCAGGTGTGGCGATTTGATGGGTAAAGAAGCGGGTATAGGCCAGGGTGGCCGCGCTGCCGATCAGCAAAGCCGTGGCGAGGACCATACCCGCAGAACCCATCAGGCGGGTCAGTGTATATTTGCTTGCCGCAGCGGCCGTGGCCGCCCGCTTTGCTGGCGATGGCAATGTCGATCCAACCCCGATCACGCCGCCCAATGCGACCAGATCGCCTGCGATGTAGGAATTGAGGATATGGCGCATCTGCGGCAAATGTTCACCGCCCGGATCAACAAAGCTGACAGAAGCCAGGCCTTTGTCGCGGTCGACATGCTTGATCAGCCCCAGAACACCCAATGTCACGCTGAAGCCGTGAAAGGGAAATACCAAGCGCATCAATCGAGTTGCGTTTTCTAGATTTGGGTCCATCAGTCCACCGATTTCAGCCATCACCAGCGACAGGCGCATGCCCCGGTATTGCCTGCCGTCGATCCCCACCATGAACGGAACATCCATCATCGGGTGATCGCCCTTGTTGGGCAGGAAGGACAACTGATCCTTGGTCAGCTCTAATGCGGTACTCGGTTCCATTCGATATTCCTTCACGTGTTTCAGACGGCGCCAGAGAGAACAACAACACCCAGCGTCAACCAGCCAAGGGCCAAGGCATGCGTGTAGAGTGACGAAAACTTCTTGAGTTGGGCGAGCAGCGGCAGATCGCTGCCTGCCGCAGCCGTGACGCTTGATTGACGGGTCCAGCGCTGCTTATCCAACCGGAACAGGACAAAACTTTTCACCGCGGCCCCGCCAATCTGGCTGAAGTAAAGCAAGAACGGATAGCTGATTGGAAACCGCTCGAACCGCACGACCGTCAGAACGCAGCAGTAGAGGTAGCGGGTAAACATGACCCAGGCGATATAGGCTGGCAGCACCAGCGGCTCGATCAGGATCGCCCCTGCGAGAACCGAAATCGGGCCGGCCAGCGTTGTCCATATCCCGACCCTTTGATCGAGGATCGACCACCAGGTGAAATAGCCTATCTTTGAGGGCGGCAGCGCCAATGCCCGCCCGTTGGTACGCAGCATATTGCCGAACCAACGGATCATCAGGGTTACGGCACTATCGACAAACCCGGGTTTGGGTTGGCTTTCCATTGAAATCGAGGCGACATCGGGCAGATAGCCCATCTTGTAGCCGTTCTTGAGCAACCAGAACCAAGTTGACTTGTCGTCGCCGGTCAGGAAATTCACCCGCCCCAACCGCCAGTGATCAATGAAATCAGACTGTACCTGATCAACAAAGCCCGCATCCGTCGCCAGATCGGCGCGCACCACGCTCATCCGCCCGGTCAGGGTAAGGACGCGGTCTGACAACCCCATCGACGACATCATCACCTGCCGCTGGGTGAAACGCAGGGAAAACCAATCACGAAACAGCGCCGAGTCCTTGATCTCGACTTCTTCGTCAGTGGTGATGGCCCCCATGTCGGGATCGACAAAGAAGGGCGCGGTCGCGGCCACGATGTCAACGGGCACACAACTGTCGCCATCCACGAACAAGACGATGTCATAGGGTGTTGGCGCCTGCCGGGCGATGACGCGCAAGGACCGCGCCAACGCATCGCGCTTTCCTGTTCCGGGGATCTGATCAATGATCAGCCGCACCGCTGCCGAAGCCGCCGGATTTGCGTCAAAGATCTGCCGGATCAATCTTCCGTCAGCGACGTCGACGATCGAGGCGACAACAGTAGCACCGCCTTCAGAGATGGCTGCGGCGCGAAAAATGGACTGATAGACCCGCGCGGTCACCTCGGGCTCGATCTTGTAGCTGGTCACGATGAAGTACGCATGCGCGCGGCAGGGTTGCGCGGCATAGGCAGTAATTGCCCGGGATTTTCGCCGTGGATAGACCCATTTCAAGAACAGCAATGCCCGAAGGAAGTTCAGCAAGGCCCAGGAATATCGCCACGCACCTATCACACCGACCACAGCCAAAGCACCCGTCACATTCCCAAGCGAATGGACTGGGATGCTAAGGCCTAGGCCAAAGCAGGCGCAAAGATAGGCGATATGTGCCAGCATGCCCATTACCAGCAGATACCCTGATAGCTGCCGCCGGACCGTGCGCCGGGCATGATGCGGGCAAGGTCTATGACCAACCTGTCAGGAATTGCTGCCTGCAAGGCCTCGATGGTTTCATCGTATTTATTACCGACCAGAACGATTTCGGATTTTGCCAAAAGCTCGGCGATTGTCGGAACAAGGCGATCCTTGAGATCAATGTTGTAGTCATTGCCACGACCCGCAGCGTTCATGTCGTCGACATAGGCCTTGTGCACGAAGGGGTCATAGACAGTCAGCGAGATGCCGCTGTCGATCAGTCGTGACGCTAGTTCCGCCAAGGGGCTTTCGCGCATGTCGTCGGTGCCTGGCTTGAAGCTTATTCCCACCATGCCGACAGAGGTTGATCCCGAGGCGTGGATCATGCGTTCAGCGCGGTTGATCTGTTCCGCATTTGCCTGCAGCACGGCGTCCAGCAGCGGAGACGCGACATTCATATCTGCGGCAATCGACCGCAAGGCGCGCACATCCTTTGGCAGGCAGGAGCCACCAAAAGCAAACCCGGGGCGCATGAAATAGGGGCTCATCGAGACTTTTTCGTCGGAACACAGGATCTTCATCACTTGCTGTCCGTCCAGCCCGCAGGCCTTGGCGATATTGCCTATCTCATTGGCAAAAGTAACTTTCACAGCCCGCCAGGAGTTCGATGTATATTTCACCATCTCGGCCGATCGCAGATCGACCACATTGATCGCGCAGTCGAGATCCTTGTTCAGTGCCGTAAGGAAGTCGGCTGTTTTGCTGTCCAAAGCGCCGAATACGATCAGACCCGGATCGTAATAATCCTGAATTGCGGTGCTTTCGCGCAGAAACTCGGGGTAGTAGCCGACGCCAAAACCGACCCCCGCCGTCATGCCAGACGCGTCTTGCAAGATCGGGACACAGGTCTTTTCCATCGTGCCGGGCACAATGGTTGATCTGATGATAACGGAATGAAACGTGTCCTTGGCGGGAAGGGCCGCGCCGATGGTGCGACAAACGCCGACAACGTAGTCAAGCCCGATCGACCCATCCGGCGCAGACGGTGTGCCGACGCAAACGAACGATGCATCGGCGGCAAGAACGGCGGCAGCCCCATCGAGCGTCGCTGTCAGTTTGCCAGCCGCGACGACCTCGGCAATCAGGGCGTCAAGGCCGTGTTCAACGATTGGTGACTGACCTGCGTTGATCGCGGCCACCTTCCCGGGATCAAGGTCAACGGCAATGACCTGATGGCCATCTTTTGCCAGACAGGCCGCCGACACGACGCCAACATAGCCAATTCCAAATACCGCGATTGTTGCCATTTCCCAGCTTCCCAAAGTGTTTACTGCTCTCCACCGCCAATGCGGCAGTGCGGCGCAAAACAACCATAAGTTGTATATTGGATGTTTGGAAAGTCGGGGTAAGCCCTTAAATATTCATTGAGTGTCAGAAATATGCTGACAAAATGCGCATCAGTGATGTCAGGAATTCAAAGGAATCTTGCTGCAACGCGGCACAGACCAGCACGCTAAATGACACGCCAAAGCGTTTCCATTTTTTCAACAATGCCATATGGAGTCCGGGGAAAAATGGGCCCGGTCTTACTGCACCCAACCACTGCGAATCGCATATTCAACGATGGCGCGACGTCCCTGCAGGTTTAGCTTTGTGCTGCCCCGCGCTTTGTAGGTCTCGATCGTTTTGGATGACAAGGCCAGCTCAAGACCTATTTCTTTCAGACTTTTGCCACGGGCCACGGATTTCAGAACATAGGCCTCACGGTCGGTCAGATCACGCGGCCGAAAAGACGGGCGCGCTTTGGGGGCTTCACAAAGCAAGTTTGCAAAAGTTGCATCAATATAAAGTGCACCATCAAGGACGGCCGAAATTGCTGTTTGCAGGGAATCGAAAGACGACGTCTTTGGCAGGAAGCCGCGAAAGCCGGATGCGATACAGGCTCTCGCCAAGGCAATCGAGGTATCGCTGAAATACCCGATCAAGCTTGGCGTACCCAGTCGAGCGTCAGCAATGGCCGCAATGTCTGCTGGCGTCAGGTCAGACTGAGACGGGTCAATGATCGCAACGTCGTAGGTGATGATGACAGAAGTCTCTGCAGTGTTCGGCATCGACATCGGCGTTGCCTGCACATTTGGATGCCGTTCCAACATCGAACAAATGCCCGAAGCAAGCATCGGATTTGGATCAAGTACGGCGATTTTGATGAAAGGTGTCTGTGCGGTCACGATTTAGCTCCGTAAGATCCCCACCCCACGGTTCAGATTTTGTCAGAAGTATGTGCGATCTGACGACAACGTGTCCACATTACCGCAACTACATGTCGGAGCAATGACACTGTAGCAAAATCACGGCACATTCGACATATTCCTTCGAATTTTTCAACAAATGAAGGCATAAGGCCCATTCTACAGCCGAAAATCTTGGCGTTCGGCAAACACTGCCGGGGGGCCAAGCGCTAAAAGTGCGAATCGCGCTTAGGTTGTATTTATGAAAAGAGAATCAATATTAAGTTGATTTTGATCAAGATGCTGAAGGATCGCTAGTCCAGAAGATACGAAAGCAAGTCGTTGGCCATGACATTCTGTAGTGCCAGACTGTCGCCCGCGTCCGATACTAAGACCAACACTGACTTGCCATTCAGAACCTGCGACGACACGCCAAAGTCGTTCGCCGACGACGGCTGCCCATCAACGTAGTCACTCAAAGACGCGATCAAATCCGACATTGCATAGCCCCTGAACACCAGCAGGTCACCCTGAGAGATGCTGAAATCTTCGATGAGATTGCTGCCTTCACTGGCGACGAAAAGATCGGCACCCATCCGGCCCGCCAGCGTGTCATTGCCAGGCCCGCCGGTCAGCGTGTCATTGCCAGAACCGCCGTGCAAATAATCGTCACCGTCGCCACCCGTCAGGAAATCTTGTCCAAGGCCGCCAAACAAACGATCATTTCCACCCTCACCATGAATTTGGTTGTCGCCCGCGTTGCCAATCACACTATTCGCCAAAGCGTTTCCCATGAATCCGATATTACGAGTTCCGATCATGGTCACGGCATTGACAAGGTCATCTGCAACGAATGTGGACGCAACATCCGTACGCTCGTAGCCTGCGTCTCCGCGCAAAGTCGATGTTACAGCATCGGCGATTCCGTAAGTTCCGCCGGAATATTTGATGCTCTCAACTTCCGTCAAGGACGAGGTGCCCAGCGCGGTTGTCACGATTGTCTTGCCGCCAAAGGTCTGGACCAGGGCCTGATCCCGTTCAAAATCAAAAACGAATGTGTCGGTCCCCACCCCGCCTATGACCACATCATAGCCGCGCGATGCCATGATCTGGTCGTTACCGGTGCCGCCGTCCAGTTGGTCACTGCCGGTTCCACCAATCAAGGTGTCATTTCCCGCCATCGCCAATAGGGTCGCCCCGCCATTCTGGCCAGCGATCAGATCAGATCGCACGGTACCAACAACATTCCGAAACAAGATGCTGTTCGCAGCTGGATCGGTCGGCGCACCGTAGCTTGTACCCGGATTGACGAAACTGATCGCGCCGAGGTAGCGCTGCTCTTCGACAGTGCGCACCGAATTGTCGACCAGAACCGAATTGTCGTGGTCCAGCCCGCCATGAAAATTGATGTCCCGGTTGGTGAAGTCTACCTGCACGTCATTGCCCGTGGCCGACGTGTAACTGGCAAACAGGATTGCATGGCGGGTATCTACGGCACGTAGATCGGTAAAACTGCAATCGGTGATATCGCGCAACCAAAAGGCATAGCCATTGCCGCCCTCACCCTTGTTATGTGCCCCGGTTACCGAAACGTCAGAGATGGCCGCATCCATGGACCGGCCAATAACCAAGCCGTTGGACCCGGGCTCAACTAGATCAATATCCGCAAGCACCGTACCAACAGTGGCGTTCACCACCAACATCATGCCGCCTGCTTCGCTGGCCAAAGTGTTGTTGAAATCCGAAGCAACGGATGCCCCGAAATCCCCGCGAATGGTAATACCCTTGACCGTCACGTCGCGGACCATATGGGTCACTTCGACCGATGCAAGCTGCGCGTCAAAGTCGAATGGCAATCCACGGTCCAGCACGACCGTGTTGCCGTTCACAGCCGTTACCACAGCAAGAGCGGTGCGAAGAGGTTTGTTCTGCTGCCATTCGGTATCGCCGATTTCGGCGAAAAGTGCTGCGTCATTTGGTTGTTCGACCCAGATCACATCCCCCGCTTTTACGCCATGCCCTGTTTGCAATGACAAGGCACGCGCGCCCTCATCTGCGTCAGCAGTGACCCTGACTGCGGGATCAGTGGTCTCGGTATAAAGGGGGGCCCCGATCTGGATAGCGGGCTCGCCGTTCAGTCGGGAATCCGCGATGATGGTGACTTGCCCCTGGCCTTCCAGTGTCATGCCGTCGCGGTCCAGATCAACCGTTTGGGTGAACCGATAGGTGCCTTGCGAAAGGACAATCCGCGCGCCGTCCGGGGCAGTATCAATGATGTCTTGCAAAGCTGCAGCGCCGGTGCCCGCTTGTACCAATATCGTCGTCATAGCTGTAGTGCCCCCCAGGGAATTGCCGCCAATTTCAACCTAAGGTTGCAATTTGGCCTTGATCTGTCGCCGCTGCGGGGGGCGGCAATGTGTTTTATTCAAGGCAATCCTGTGACCAGGCGTCGGCGGCCAACTGGGCAAAGGTCGTGTATCCGTGATAGACCGCCATTCAAGCCGCCAGAAGGACCTTGACCTCATGCGCCTTCAGGGAAGGACGTGCTGATCGGTACGTCGCGCCCTCGACGGCCAGTTCCGGGAACAACGCAAAAAGCTCAGCCCGCTGACTATGCGACATGGACAGCAGGGACATTGCGCCAGCCTGATAGCTCTCTGTCCAGGATCCATCGGCGCGAATTATCTCATGGCGATCAAACATGATGTGGATGTAGCTGACGGACGCAGGATGCACGCGGCGAATGTCGGGTTGCCCGACAAGATGCACCGCGGCAACCAGAACCTCGGTCTCACCAAACATCATCTCGGCGCGGGGCCCTGTGAACAGCATGCGATGCTGCGGTGAAACCATCATGTCTTGGGTGGGCAAATTGTCGCCCAAAGCGCCAGCACCGATAAGGACAGGATGCAGGCTGGTTTGCGCCGCAAGTTCGTTTGCCGACAAATCGCGACGTCCGACCCAACGTACCGGCTGAAAACCGTTGTCGCGTGTCCAGACACAGTCGCCTGCGACAAGGGTTTCGACAGGCAAATCGCCGTGCAGAGTTTGAACAAGGCTGCCCGGCGTAAAGCAGGGAATGACCTTTTCAATATTGGTGAACGTCATGGTGCCGATAACTGCACCCAGAGTGTCCAGAAACTCGACCGTGCCATTTTCAGGGTTGCCAGGTGCAAAAATGACGTTGGTGCGCGCTTTGCCAAAGGACCGCAAATCGAGCCTGTCATTGTCACCCGTCGATTCGTTGCCATCGACGACGTCGGTAACAAACGTGGTGTAATCATTGATGCCCACGGTGAACGTATCAGAACCATCGCCGCCCGTCATCGAATCAACGCCAGCGCCGCCAAGCAACACGTCGTCGCCAACACCTCCAATCAGTGTGTCGTTGTCTGCACCGCCATCCAGGGTGTCATTGCCACCACCGCCCAGGATTGTGTCATTGCCGGCGTCACCACTTAGCGAATCTGCGGCACCATCGTCCGATCCAACCGTCGGGTCGAGGGTACGGTTTGCCACAAGCGTGATATTCAAGACATCGAAACCGACGATGTAGTCTGCGCCAGCGCCGCCCGTTATCGTATCGGCATTGTCATGGCCTTCCAGCACATCATTTCCGTCACCGCCAGACAGAGTATCATTGCCGCCATCGGCCCCGATCGTGTCGTTACCAAAGCCGCCGATCAGCGAATCATCGCCAATGCCGCCGGTAATCAGGTCGTCATTGTCGCCACCATCAATGGTGTCGTTGCCATCATTGCCAGTTATGGTGTCATTGCCCGTATCCCCGAACAACGAGTCATCGCCGGCACCGCCGGTAAGGTTGTCGGTGCCAGTGCCACCGCGCAAGGTGTCAAGCCCGTCACCACCTAGCAGAGTATCATTTCCGTCACCGCCAAGGATTGAATCGTTGCCGGTACCGCCATCGATGGAATCTTCGTTTAGCCCGCCGTCAATCGTGTCATTGCCGCCGTCGCCAAAGATTGTGTCGTTCCCATCGCCACCCAGAATGGAATCGTTGCCGGTTCCTTGCACACCGGTGATGAAGGGACTGCTGACCAGAGGCGTCGAAGACCCGCCGGGCGGCGTAACCGTGGCATCCAGAACCTGCCCGCCAAGATTTTCCCACATCCGGATTTCGATGGTATAACTTTGACCAGCGACCAAGGTCACATCACCAAATCGCGTGGTAGGCCCTTGGTGAAAGTCATTGTTCATATAGGGCAGGTTGCCACCCACTTGGTTGGCAAAGGTCAGCGGATTGCCATTCCCATCAAGCAATCGAATCGTCGAACCATCGTCCGAAGATGTCGCAAAACGATAGACCCCGGCAGCACCCGCAACAAAGGTCGAAGTGACAATTACCCCGAAATCTTCGGGGTCGCCGGACGTGCCACGGGCCGTGTTGACGATGCTGGTGACATCAAGATTGGTGGTCGTGGTGTTGGTCCGAAGAATGCCACTTTCAATGGTGAAGGCTTGATCATTCGCCGAGCTGAAATCGCGGTCATAGACTTTGACATTCCAGGTACCCGAAGCCTCGGTATCGCCGTAGATGATGTCGTTGCCAGTGCCACCGGAAATCGTGTCGTTGCCATCTCCACCGCGCAGCGAGTCCGTGCCTGACCCGCCCGAAAGACTGTCATTGCCGGTACCGCCAAGAATCGTGTCATTGCCATTGTTGCCGGACAGGGTGTCATTGCCGGCCAGGCCAGTTGCAGTATCTGCTGGATTGCCGCCAGAAAAAGTGTCGTTCCCTGAGGTACCTACAAAGTTTGCCATATCGACTGCATAGCCCTTAACTTTTCCATATCGACCATATTCTAATGGCCAAGCAGGGCACAATTGTGACCTTGCCAGAGTTTCAGTCCGATCTTGCCATCGAAACTTCATCAATCGGCAAAGCCCGGCATCTCCACGAAGTGGGATCAATCACCTGTTTGCAAAGTCGAAAAATATGCGTCGCGCGACCTGAGGCGCGTTCGCGTCGCGGCGATTGCATCCTCGGGGGAGACGGCTTCGAACCGGACCCGGCTGCGGCTGCGCAGTTGTACAAATCCATCCAGATCGCATGACAGCACTGTTGCAATCTTGGGGTAGCCCCCGGTCGTCTGGTGATCCGCCAGCAGAACCGTCGCGACCCCGTCGCCCGCCACTTGAATCGAACCGCGCACGATGCCTTCCGAGGGCATGTCCAACGTCGCACGAGGGCGCAATGAAGGCCCGGACAATCGCACGCCCATGCGGTCATAAGCATCGGTCAGAACAAAGGGTTCCGCCAGCAGGCGCGTGATCGTTTTCGCATCGAAAAACCGGTCTTGCGGGCCAAGGACCACTTTGATTTTTGGTCGTGGGCGGGCTGAAACCGGGCGAAGAACCGCAGTGGGCTGACGCACGGCAGGCCTCACTTCATCTATCAGCAAATCGGTTTCTGATGTAATGCGCCCCCCGCCAAAATTGGAAAGGCTATGGGTGGCCGAACTTTCAAGCCACCGGTCATGTCTGATCTTGCCACCGGTCGCAAGATAGCACCAGTTGCCCCACCGCCCGGGCCGAATGACAAGTGTTTGACCTCGATGCAGGGTGAAGATACCCCAAGCGGCAACCGGCTTTTCGTCGATCAGGATCTGAAAATCACCCCCCGCAATGGCAAGGCAGACCGGTCCTTCGGCGCAGTAAAGGGTCAGCCCTGCCAAAGACACTTCGATGGCGGGCGCGTTTGCCGGGTTGCCCAGTACAAGATTGGCGATAGCAAAGGCAAACCTGTCCATCGGTCCCGAAGCAGGGACGCCGTATCGCATCAGCCCGAACCTGCCCGCGTCCTGCAGGGTTACCTGCGGTCCGGCACGAAGAACGCTAAGGCGTGCCACGCTCATTTGACAGCACCCCTTGCAACGAAAGCCGCGCGATCAACACGCTTGAAGCGAACATGATCGCCGACATCAAACAGGAAAGGCCGCAGGCTATCACCGGTCAGAATAGCTGTTGTCGATCTGCCAAGAATCCACCAACCGGTTGGCATCGTCAAAGTCGTGATCAGACATTGCCCCCCCGCGATGATGACACTGCCTGCGGGCACATCACGTCTGGCCGTGGGTTTGCGCGGCAGATGCAGTGCTAGCGCAACACCCGCAAGATAGGCATAGCCGGGCGCAAAGCCATACATGAACACCCGGTAGGTTTCGGCCAGATGCTTGTTGATCACCGCCTCTTCTGACAACCCGGTCTGCTGCGCAACTAAGGAAAGGTCTGGGCCAAACTCAGGCTCATAGCAAACCTCAACTGTGCGCAGAATGCCGTCCGGGCGAGGCAACAGTGGACGCTGCATCAAACCGGTGAGGGCGCGCACGACATCAAGGTGGTCGGCAACACGTGCATCAAACCGCACCAAAAGACTGACTTGGGCCGGGACGGCCTCCAGAAACCCAAGGAATGGTGACAGCGCCAATCTTGCGTCCAGAGACATCACTTGCGCATAGGCTTCTTCAGCGATTGTCTCAGCAAATTCCACCAAGACGGCCTGATCAGCGACTGCGCGAAAGCGCGGAAAAATGGCTGTACCCTTCATGCTTGCGGCAAAAAGGCCATCACGGCGATGCTTTCGTTGGTCAATGCCCCACGAATGTTGCGTGCCAATTGAACGGCACCGGGGCTGTCGCCATGCACACAGATCGAATCCGCACGAAGGGCCACTGCGGGGCCTGTCAAAGTTGGCATTTTCCCGCTGGCCAGAAAAGCAAGCAGGCGTTGACTTGCGGCCCCGGCATCATGCAACATCGCGTCCGGATGGCTTCTGGGCACCAATCGGCCATTGGGCTGATAGGCACGGTCCGCAAACACCTCGCTGAAAACCTGCAGGCCGTTGGCCGCGCCGGCGGTTTCAAGCTCGGTCCCAGAGATTGCCAGCAAGGCCAGATCGCGGCTGACAGCGCGCGTTGCCCGGGCAATCGCATGGGCGACACCGGCGTCATCAGCGGCAAGATTGGCCAGCGCTCCATGCGCCTTTACATAGCGGACCGATGTGCCAGCCAAGGCCGCAACGCCTGAAAGTGCGCCAATTTGGCTTGCCACCATACGTTCGATTTCTGCCAACGTCATCGGGATGATCCTTCGACCAAATCCCATAGGGTCGCAATATCCCGGATGCGCGCCAATCGTCACGTTCCGGACCAAAGCTTCGGACACTGTCGCAAACATGGTATCCGCATCGCCAGCATGTCCGCCACAGGCGACGTTCGCACTTGTGATGACCGCCAACAGACCGACATCGTTACCCATGGTCCAAGGGCCATAGCCTTCGCCAAGGTCCGCATTCAGATCCACGCTGATCCTGGTCGCCATTGCAAAGGCCGTCGTTAAAGGGTGAACCGTTCCTCAGGCAAGCGCAGGATCAAGTTCGGATCAAGACAAATCTCTGACCAGACATCGGACAGGCTTTCATGGCCTACGCCAAAGAAATTGCCGCCATTCTGATCCAGCATGTCAGTCATGACCTGAAAATGGAGATGCGCCGCCCAGCCGCCGTTTTCATGCCAATCGCCCAGATGCGCGATATGCTGGCCGGGGACAACTCTGTCACCCTTGGCCAGAAGCGACGAAAGGCTTGCGCCCAAGTGGCCGTAAAGCGTGAAGAACGGCACGCCGCCGGCGTCATGCTCCAGGATCAGGGTATGTCCATAATCCAGTGGATCCGCATTATACGTCAGATGCAAAACCTTACCGGCTAACGGGGAATAGACGGGCGTGCCTGAAGGGGCAAAAACGTCAATGCCAAGATGCATGGTGCGCCATTCCGGGCTCGCGACATCGGCGAATTGCGGTGTGGCGTATACGGAACGCTTCTCGAAGTAGCTACCCAAACCGTAAAGCGGCTGGCCATTGGCCTGTTCGGCAAACCAGACATCAAAAGCATGATCCGAAAATGCCGGCATATCGGGGTGCTGACCGTTGGTCAAAAGCGCCAAGGTGCCGGTGTCCGCAATCGCAGGCAAGAAAAGCTGGGCCGGTTTGACCGATTCCAGATAGGCCTTTACCGCCAACACGGACGGCGTGGCTGGCAGACCAGCGCCTTTTCGCAGCACAGCCCGCAAAAGCCCCCTGTCGACCGAAGCAAGGCGCGCAGCCGTTGCCTGGGCTACCGCGTGGCCTTTCATCAAGGCTGAAATAATCTGCGCCAGAACCAGCTCTTTTCCGGCGTCTGCACCAGCCTCGCGCAGGGCAGCATAAAGATCGACGGACCCGGCCAAATGGGCCGCGATGCGAATGGGGTCAGTCTTTGGCACAACAAGTTCCCTCAAGGTAGCGCTTTGCGCAGTTTGAACACCTTCCGCTTGTAGATGCAAATACCCTTCGCAATCGCTTCTTGCCCCTTTAGGTCTGGCGCTTTATCCCTGCGCTCAAAGCCAGTTCCCAGAGGACCCCCCATGAGCACGAACCAGCGTTTTGATAAATCCAAGCTTCCCAGCCGCCATGTCACCGAAGGGCCATCGCGCGCGCCGCATCGCAGTTATTTCTACGCGATGGGGATTACGGAGGAAGAGATAAATCAGCCCTGGGTTGGCGTGGCCACCTGCTGGAATGAAGCAGCCCCATGTAACATTGCGTTGAACCGTCAAGCCCAATCGGTGAAGATGGGCGTGAAAAAGGGCGGCGGCACCCCGCGCGAATTTACCACCATCACAGTGACAGACGGTATTGCGATGGGCCACGAAGGGATGCGGTCATCACTTGCGTCGCGTGACGCGATTGCAGACACGGTTGAACTGACCATGCGCGGGCATTGCTATGACGCGCTGGTGGGGCTTGCGGGCTGTGACAAATCCCTGCCCGGCATGATGATGGCGATGGTGCGGCTGAACGTGCCGTCGGTGTTCATCTATGGCGGGTCCATCCTGCCAGGCCGCCTGAACGGCAAGGATGTGGTGGTACAGGACGTGTTCGAGGCGGTGGGCAAGCATCAGGCCGGCAATATGTCGGATGCCGAACTCGCCATTCTGGAACGGGTGGCCTGCCCGTCGGCGGGCGCATGTGGCGGGCAATATACTGCCAACACAATGGCTTGTGTTTCGGAAGCGATTGGCCTGGCCCTGATGAATTCATCCGGCATGCCAGCGCCTTACGAATCGCGTGACCAGTATGGCGATGCGTCTGGCGTGGCTGTGATGCATTTGATCGAAAAGAACATCCGCGCGCGGGATATCGTGACGCGGAAATCCTTGGAAAATGCGGCCCGTGTGGTGGCTTGCACCGGTGGCTCCACCAACGCGGGACTACATTTGCCAGCCATCGCCCATGAGGCGGGCATTGACTTCGATCTGTTCGATGTCTGCGAGATTTTCCGCGATACGCCTTACTTCGTGTCGCTGCGGCCCGGTGGTGAATATGTGGCGAAAGACATGTACGAGGCGGGCGGTGTGCCAGTCGTGATGAAGGAACTGCGCAAGGCAGGGCTGATGCACGAAGATTGCATCACCGCATCCGGGCGTTCGATGGGCGAAGAGTTGGACCTGATCACGCGCGAAGCGGATGGCCGCGTGATCTATCCGGTATCCGCCCCGATTTCGAAAACCGGAGGCGTAGTTGGCCTACGTGGCAACATCTGCCCCGATGGCGCGATTGTCAAAGTTGCGGGAATGACCGCCGAAGAGCAGGTCTTCACTGGCCCCGCCCGCGTGTTCGAATGCGAAGAAGACGCATTTGAGGCCGTTCAAAAGCGCGAATACAAAGAGGGCGAGGTTCTGGTCATCCGCAACGAAGGCCCTGCAGGCGGGCCGGGAATGCGCGAAATGCTGTCTACCACTGCAGCCCTTTCCGGCCAAGGGATGGGCAAGAAGGTGGCGCTGATCACCGATGGCCGGTTCAGCGGGGCGACACGCGGCTTTTGCGTGGGCCATGTCGGGCCCGAAGCCGCGCATGGCGGGCCGATTGCCCTGCTGCAAAACGGCGACATGATCACGCTGAACGCGCTGACAGGTGAATTGTCGGTGGCGCTGACGGATGCTGAACTTGCCGCGCGCAAAGCCAACTGGAAGGGCCCGCGCGAAACCCAGTACGAAACCGGCGCTGTGTGGAAGTTTGCCAAGCTGGTAGGCGGCGCCCGTTGGGGGGCAGTCACGCATCCCGGCGCGAAAGCCGAGCGGCATGTCTACATGGATCAATAGAGCAGTCTGCATCTGGCCGGTCCCTTGCTTGTGTAGCAAAGCGATCAACCAGACATTTGTCCTGATGCAGTCGCAGGAAACATCGCGTCACCCGTACCCCGGCAAAGGCAATCACCGGTCTAGGTCCAGGCTCACCTAATGCGACAACCCTTCACGACCGACCGGGACGGCGGGCAAAGCATCCTGGCCACCTTCCTTACAAGGACGGCCTATATTTGATATTGATGCTGGGTTGAACACTTGCGCAAAGCCGCCAGATAGGGGATTTGTTTCCAAACGAACGACAAAGACCAGCCAACGGCCAAACTCTTTAATAAAACCGAGCTAAATAGAGAATGCGCAAAAGCCTTGTAATGGTTGTCGATCGACTGCTGCACAAGCGCGCGCTTGGCCGCTGGTCCAGGCTCGCGGCAGCGGCGGCAAACATGGATCTAGACAGTTTGCGCAATGCCCGGGCCCGCGCACGCGCTGTGCGGCGCGAACTGGATCGGGTGATCCTTGAGGCTGACAACCGATTGGCCCTGCCGTTGATCGGATCAAACGCAATGCGTAAACTCCTGGGCACCGACTGGTCCTGGCGCCCGGACCTGTGGCGCGGCCCGATCACAACCCCCGGCATTGCAACGGTACCAGGTCGGGCAACGATCAGCGAAGGCATCACCCTGTTTCATGATTGCCGCCGGTCTGAACTGAGCGTCCGCCAGATCAGGAACACGCGGGAAGCAGATATTGCCCCCTATGCGTTTCGCATGGATGTCTTTCAATTCGACGGGTCTTTCCTGTCATTGGCGGTTGATCTGCCCGACGCTTCGGTAACCGGCTTGCGGTTGACCCATGTGGTCAGGGTCGACTTGACCGTCGAAATGGAAAGCCCGCTGGAAATTTACGTGCGCCTGAATGTCAAACATGGCCCTAATCTGGAACAGATCGTCCGGGAATTGCCGATGAACACCGACGAAACGATGGTGGAGTTTGATCTGGCCTATTCCAAAATCAACGAAAAGCGCGTGGAACGGATCTGGGTCGATTTGATTTTTGAAGGTCCACAGATGAACCAGGTCATTCTGCGCGACCTAACGTTCAGCAGACGTCCAAGAGCAGAGGTGTAGCGCGGAAATGACAGAGTTGTCTTTGGCGGGTTCCCGAATTCGGGCAGGCATCTGGGAGGGCGTTCTGACGGGCGGGGCCATGACGCCAAAGGTTGAGGTGCTTCACCTTGAAAGACCTCTTGAGGGCGTTCGAGTCAGCGACTTTTCCGGCCATCCGGGCCAATGGACGATCCAGATGCCAATTCCCGTTCAAGCTTTGAACGACGGCGTGCAGACCTTCGTGGTGTATGACACGGTCACTGGCACGAAATTGGGACATTTCACCGTGCTGATGGGCGAAGTTCTGGAAAATGACATTCGTACCGAACTGGATCTGTTGCGCGCCGAGTTGGACCTATTAAAGCGCGCGTTCCGGCGACACTGTATAGAAACTGCCAGCTGATCGGGAAAACCGCGCAGTCCTGAAGTGCTGTGGACCGTTCAAGCAGCTGGTTGATCTGGGTCCCCCTTTCAATACGCACCTGAAAAAACATGCTAGCGCTGGGGTGACGCACCGTCTGACGTGACAACCGAAAGTCGGGCGGGCATGCTGGCCCAAAGCGTCGGAGGCCCCATTGACCCTGTACCCGCATCTTCTTACCCCTCTTGATCTGGGATTTGTGACCTTGCCAAATCGGGTCTTGATGGGCTCTATGCACACCGGGCTTGAAGAAACCGGCGATTGGAACCGCGTGGCTGCGTTTTACGCGGCCCGGGCGGAAGGCGGTGTCGGCCTTATGGTTACCGGGGGCATGGCCCCGAACCGCGAAGGCGGTGTTTTTCCGGGCGCCGCCGGGCTGTTTGAGACCAACGATATCGCAAATCATCGCAGGGTAACCGATCGGGTCAGATCCGCTGGCGGCCGCATAGCCATGCAAATCTTGCACGCGGGCCGCTATGCTTATGGGCAAGGCTGTGTATCGGCCTCTGCTGTAAAATCACCAATTTCGCCCTTTGTGCCCGTCGCATTGGATGAGGCGGGCATAGAAAAACAGATCGGCGACATGGTGACTGCGGCCATTCGTGCCCAAGAGGCTGGCTATGACGGGGTCGAGATCATGGGCTCCGAAGGGTATTTTCTGAACCAGTTTCTGGTAACCCATGTCAACCAGCGTGACGACCGTTGGGGCGGCGAATATACCAACCGGATGCGATTGCCGGTGGACGTTGTGGCACGAGTGCGGGCGGCAGTCGGTCCCAATTTCATTCTGATATACCGGATCAGTTTGATTGACCTTGTACCCGATGGCTCCAGTTGGAACGAGGTTGTGCTGCTGGCAAAAGCTATCGAGGCCGCAGGCGCCACGATTCTGAACACCGGCATAGGCTGGCACGAAGCACGGGTGCCAACGATTGCTACATCAGTGCCGCGTGCGGCCTTCGCGCATCTGACAGCGCGTTTGCGCCCCGAAGTTGGCATCCCGGTGATTGCGTCGAACCGCATCAACACACCGGACGTGGCTGAAGGCATCTTGGCAAGCGGCATGGCGGACATGATTTCGATGGCGCGGCCGTTCTTGGCCGATCCTAATTTTGTGCGCAAAGCGGCAACCGGACGGGCGGCGGAGATCGCACCTTGTATTGCCTGCAATCAGGCCTGTCTGGACCATACCTTCAGCGGCAAACTGTCGTCTTGTCTGGTAAATCCGCAGGCCTGCCATGAAACAGAGCTGGTCTATACACCCACTGCCGCGCCAAAGACCGTCGCAGTGGTTGGCGCCGGCCCTGCGGGCATGATCTGCTCAATAGTGGCGGCCGAACGCGGGCACAAAGTTGTGCTGTTTGATCAGGCGGCAATCTTGGGCGGGCAGCTGAACCTGGCACGACAGGTGCCAGGCAAGGAAGAATTTCACGGCCTGGTCCGCTGGTTCGAGACGAAGGTAGCGCGCGCCGGTGTTGAAACACGCCTGGGCGCAAAGACCGGCGTGGATGATCTGCGCGGTTTTGATGAGGTGGTGATTGCAACCGGTGTTTCGCCTCGCGATCCCGGCATTCCGGGGCAGGAACGGGCAATCAGCTATATCGATGTGCTGCGCGGTGCCCCGGTTGGTGGGCGCGTGGCGATCGTGGGGGCCGGGGGCATCGGGTTCGATGTGGCGGAATTTTTGGTCCATTCCGGCGTCAGTCCGACCGAAGATGTGGCCATTTGGCGAAACGAATGGGGTGTTGGCGACCCTGCCGTGACGCGCGGTGGGTTGGCAGAGACAGGTCCCTTGCCTGATGCACCTGCGCGCGAAGTCTGGCTTTTGCAGCGCAAGGCGGAAAAACCGGGGCGCGGGCTTGGCAAAACAACCGGGTGGATTCACCGCGCCGCGTTGGCCATGAAAGGCGTCAAAATGCTGGGCGGGGTGAATTATGAGGCGATCACGGCAGAGGGGCTGCAGATAAGCCGGGGCCCGGGGCGAGACTCTTCGGAACTTGTTGCGGTAGATACGGTTGTGCTGTGCGCGGGGCAGCTGCCAGAGCGCGGGCTTGCCGATGCGCTGACCAATGCCGGCATTGCACATCACGTGATCGGCGGCGCGGATGTAGCGGCAGAGCTGGACGCGAAGCGCGCGATCGACCAAGGGGCCCGGTTGGCCGCAAAACTTTAGGCGCAGGCCAGTTTTGGTTGAAAGGGGGCAGTTGGCCCCCCTTCTTTTCATGTCAGCCTTCTTTGGCGACCAGCGTACCCGCAGCAACCGCTGTGGTCAGTTCTGCAGTGTCGATGCCACCGTCCTCGTTGGCATCAAGCGTCAGAAACACCTCTTCGGTCAGATCGGGGTAGGCGGTCTGCATTTCTGTCAGCGACCAGATGCCATTGCTGTCTGTATCGGCAATCTCGGGCAAATCCTGCGCCAATACGGGAAGCGCCGCGACGCCAAGCAGGCTGACGAATGTGAGGGCAAAGTGTTTCATCGTGATCTTCCTTTTCAAAGTCTGCAGGCTGCTCAGATGCAGCCCTGGGGTTGAGTTAAGGAAACCAGGATGATAATTCTAGGCCAAGCGTTCGAGATGGCCAAAGCCAGCCACAATGCGCCGGAAATGTGAAATTATAAGAACATTTTCTTGCTCACGCCAGCAGGTCGGCGGGTTTCAGCCGTTCAAAAGAAGCTATAAACGCGATTCTTCGCTCACGCTGTGGTTGTTTCTCTGCCATTAACGATCCCTCACAATACCCCGGACTTGACCCGCCCTCACCGCAATCTCGCCCGATTCCGGGATCAATAAGGGCCTGCAACCCGCATAAGTGGCATGGGGACTACAATGGATCGACTGACGGAAATGGAAGCCTTTGCCACTGTGGTGGATCAAGGCGGCTTTACAGACGCTGCCAAGAAGATGGGGATTTCCAAATCCGCTGTTTCAAAACATGTATCGGCACTTGAGGCACGCCTTGGCGCGCGATTGCTGAACCGGACCACCCGCCGCGTAAGCCCAACGGAAATTGGCCTTGCTTATTATGACCGCGCCCGTCGCGTGCTGAATGACGCAGGCGAAGCAGATGCTTTGGTGACATCGATGCAATCGGCCCCATCAGGCTTGCTGCGCATTTCAGTTGCTACAGATTTCGGGGTAAACCTGCTGTCACCGATTTTGGGCGAATTCCTTCTGGAATACCCCGATATCACAGTCAACATGGTGCTGAACAACCGCTATGTCGAACTGATATCCGAAGGTTTCGATATGGCCATCCGCGTCGGCGAGATGGAAGACTCGACCCTTCGTGCACGCAAATTGACGGAAACGACAAAACGGATGATCGGCAGCCCAGGCTACTTCCAGAAATTTGGCCGCCCTGTGAAAATCGATGATCTGAACGATCACAAACTGCTGCATTATTCCAATCAGGCCAATGGCAACGTCTGGAAGATCACCGCACCCTCAGGCGAAAAACGTCAGGTTCGTTCGGTCGGTTGGTTGACTGTGAATGACGGGCAATCGCTGCTGAATGCTGCCGTATCTGGCCTTGGGATCGCTTATTTGCCATCTTTCCTTTACGCCGATGCCATGAAGTCCGGCCAGGTTGAAGAAGCAATCCCCGGATTGCCAAGCGAAGTTCAAGGCATCTACGCAGTCTATCCGCCGGGTCGCTTTACCCAGCCCAAGGTGCGGGCATTCATAGATTTTCTGGCGCGGCGCTATATCGACAAAGGCCCCGACAACTGGTGACCTGCGGGTCTTGGGTGCACTCGCTCAAGGATTGACCAGCAGCATCACTTCGACGCGTCGGTTTCGAGTACGCCCCTGTTCGGTCAGATTGCTGTCTCGCGGCGCCAGGTATCCCACGCCATCGGCGGCGATCTGGGTTTTTGGAATTGAATAGTCCTCTATCATTCTGCTTCTGACGGAAGCCGCACGTTGACGCGACAACGCTATGTTGCCGTCCAGCGCACCTGACGCATCGGTGTGGCCGATCAAGGCGACCGTGGTGTCGGGGTTTGCGCGTAAAAACAGGGCCAGCGCAGAAAGCGATGCATACTCGCCAGCCGCCAAATCTGCGGCACCCGACGCAAAGATCAAATCATCCAGGGCAACCGAGCCCTGTTTTTCCAGACCCTCGGCCATCGTTATGGGGCCCGCACTTCTTATGGGGCCAGTTACCTCGGCTTCTGCAGAAGGCAACGACGATTTAACCGGCAGCGAGACGTCCGCAACCCTGCCAATTAGCGTTAATTGTACAAACCCAAGCGTCGCGGACCGACTGACAAGCAGGGCCACGTGATCAGGCCCACCAGGACCCACACGTTTGGCCGCAATATATCGAAAATCGCCCAGATCGACATGCATGGCGGGCTCAGCGGCAATTTCGCTGCCGAACCGAAAGTCGAATCCACCACAAGACACAGTTTCACATTCAAACAGAACGGCAAAGCCGGCAGCCGTCAGCTGTTCGCGCAAAGGGGTCAGAACTTGCAGGCTTGTCAGTCCCTTGGCCTGCAGCGCCCAAGCCGTCTGGGTGACACGGCCCTCAATCATCGCCGTTTGCATCGCCCCATTTTCATATGGCCCGATTGGCAAGGCATAGGTGTCATGCGCTTTTGCCTCGTTGAAGGTCTGGTTGACGGGGGCCGGAAATTCAAATGTCAGGGCCTGCGTCGGGCCAGACCAGACCGCAAACGCCAAAGCTGTGCAAGCACAGCGCAGTTCAGAATATCCTGGGGGGGTAAGATGCACCTACGGCGGCCTCTTTCCGGGCTCAAAGCTGTCGATAGTGATAGTGTCCCACAACTTTCATGCCGAAGGAAGCATAGAGCGAACAGGCGGCGGAATTGGCCGTCGTAACAGCAAGGGCAAGGTCGCGCGCACCTTGACACTGCGCCCAAAATGCGGCCGCTTGAAGCAGATGCCGGGCAGAGCCTTTCCTGCGCTGGGTCGGCGTCACCTCCAACGCATGCAGCATTGCGGTCGGTCCATCCACGGCAACAAAAGCAACGCCGGACGCACGATCCGCATTTCTGGCAAGAAGGGCGCATTTTGGCCCCTGAACCCGGTCCATCACTGCAAGGCGCTGCGGGTCGATCCCCCCTTCGGCCCACAGATCTTTCGCGATTCCAAGCGGTGGCCAATGCGAAAATGTCGTCATTGGCGGCGGCTCTGTCTGCGGCACATCGCAAAGTTTGACAGAATAAAGCGTAACCGGGTCCAGCAAAGTGTAGCCACGCTCAGCAAGGGCCGCGTCCAGTTCCTGGTCTTCGGGGCGAAGCTGAAACAGCGCCGGTTCGTTGGCCGATTGCATGGCCGCTTCAGCATCCGCAATCGTGCTTTTGTCAAAGTCACCCACCAGGGTTGCCGCCGAGACCCGCTTGCCGCCCCCTTTTCCGTCGCGCAGCAGCCAAGGGCCAAGCCGCCGCAGGGACGACGCGGGCCATGTTGCTTCCAGCGCATCAAAGACAGAATTGGCTGTCATGGTGATCCGAACAAGATGATCAGGCGTTTCATGGCTTCGTCGATGCGGGAGGCATCTGTGCCGCGTATCACTAGGTTGCTACCAAATGCACCATTCACGTTGAATGGGTAGGAACCCATTGAAAGATCAGGGTATTCGGCAGCCAGTGCTGCAAACGGTTCGGCGATATCGCCTTCCCCGCGGTTGACCCGCAGGGATTGGCTGATCAGAGGCCGGCCGCCAGTGAGTTCCGGCAAGACAGAGGCCAGCATTGCCTTAAAGACATTCGGCACCCCAGCCATGACATGGACGTTCTGCAGACTGAAACCGGGCGCGGTGGAAACCGGATTGTCAATCAGCCGTGCGCCATCAGGAATACGCGCCATGCGCTGTCGGGAGGCATTAAACTCCATCCCCAAACGATCATAATGCGCCTGAAGCAGGGCCCGCGCATCAGCGCGGACGGCGATTTTCACACCATAGGCCAGGGCAATCGCGTCAGCAGTGATATCGTCATGCGTCGGGCCGATACCTCCCGATGTAAAGACCGTCTCATACTGCGCGCGCAGAGCGTTTACCGCTGCAATGATCGCGGCCGTGTCATCGGATACGATCCGCACTTCGCACAACACGATGCCAATTGCGGTCAGTTGCCCGGCGAGATGATGCATATTGGCGTCGCGCGTCCGGCCTGACAGGATCTCATCGCCAATAACCAGCATGGCGGCGGTCGGATTGGTCATCGCGGGCTCCTAAGCGGGATTCTGGTGCATTTGCTGCAAGCATAGGGGCCGCCCCCGGGTGATTCAAACCCTTATGGTGGCGCATGATTGCATTATGTTTTGTGCAGGATCTGGCAAAGTGATCGCAAAGTGCCTATTAATCGAAACGGACGACTTCAAAGGAAATGGTCTTGGACCACACGCGTGCACGCATAACCAGAAACGGAATTCGAATTCATGAGGATTCGGATTTTGCCGGAATGCGCGCTGCAGGGCGCGTTGCGGCGGACATTCTGGATGCCGTGGCAGACATGGTGCAACCCGGTGTGACGACAGCCGCCCTGGATGATTTCATTCGCGCTGAAGTGGAACGGCATGGCGCAACATCCGCGACCATCGGATACAAAGGGTATCGGCATGCGTCGTGCATCTCGGTCAATCATGTGGTCTGCCACGGCATTCCGGGCACCAAAGTTCTGGCTGACGGTGATATTGCCAATATTGACGTGACAGTGATCCTGGACGGATGGTTTGGCGATACCAGCCGGATGTATGTGGCAGGTGACCTTCCGCGCAAAGCCGGACGATTGATCGAAATCACGCATGACGCGCTGATGCGGGGTGTGGCGGCAGTGAAGCCCGGAAATACCTTTGGCGACATAGGCCATGCCATTCAAAGCTTTGTTGAGGAAAACCGCATGTCTGTGGTCCGCGACTTTTGTGGTCATGGATTGGGTCGGGTATTTCACGCGCCGCCGAATGTCCTGCACTATGGCCGCCCCGGTTCAGCCGCCGTGCTGGAAGAAGGCATGTTCTTTACGATCGAGCCTATGGTCAATCTGGGTCGGCCGGAAACCAAAGTTCTTGCCGATGAGTGGACTGCCGTCACCCGCGACAAGTCCCTGTCTGCCCAGTTTGAGCATTCGGTAGGGGTCACGGCGACAGGATGCGAGATATTTACACTATCCCCCTTGGGACGGTTTCACCCAACCCGAACGCAGCGTTAAAATTTTTCCTAAAAATTTTGACAAGAATTTTTCAAAATTCTTGGGCCAGGAAGGTCAGGCGAATGCTTCGCTGAAAAATATACCCCCGGCGGGGATATTTTTGCCAAACTGAAACGTCACTGGCCCAGCAGACCAATCAGATCGGCCATGTGGTGAAAAACGGTGGCGCCCTGCGCCCGCAGTCTTGCTCCATCATCATGGGCGGCAAAACCAAAACATGGGATGCCTGCAGCCGCGGCACCGGCACAGCCAGCAGCGCTGTCATCAACGACAACGCATCGGGAAGGGTCAACTACCATCGACCGGGCCGCTTTCAGATACAGATCCGGGGCGGGCTTTGGCTTGCCCAGTGTCTGACCCGAAAAGATGCGGCCCTGAAAGCGCGCGACAAGACCGGGATGCTGGCCCAAAGTCACTTGCATCTTCCGGTCCGATCCGTTCGATCCGATGGCATATGGGATGCGATGTGTATCAAGATGGTCGAGGATGGCCAGGATACCGGGCACCAGTGGTGTTCCCAAAGCCAGCCGGGAATAGAGTTTTTCGTAAAATGCGTCGACCCAGTCTAGCGGCAGCGGCGCACCTTTGGCGCGTGCCATCTGCGCGACACCTGCAATAGTGCCCCCCATGAAATCCAACGCAATTTGTGCCGGCGACACGATCAGGCCATGCTGCGCAAAGTCTTCTGCCAACAAGGTGAACGTGGTAGGTTCGCTGTCCACGATCACCCCGTCGCAATCAAAGATGACAGCGGCCGGTTTCAAATGCGCACCTTCAGTAGTGTGACGAAGGTATCGCCATATCTGCGTTGATCAATCAGATCAAAGCCAGCGGGTGGGGTGGGCGCTGTACCTTCCTCCCAAACGATCAAGGCTTTGGACGACAGCCACTTGCCGCCGGCGCAGGCTGCAAGTGCCGCTTGCCCCAGGTCTTTTCCGTACGGAGGATCCATGAAAACTAGGTCAAATCCTGCCTCACGGTTGGGCGGCAAGCTGGCAGCATTCCCCGGGAAAAGCGTTGTCGCCTCGCCCGCCTGCATCAGGTCAATATTGCGCCTGATCAAACCGAGCGAGATCTTGCCATTTTCGACAAAGGTCACATGTTTGGCCCCGCGCGACAGGGCTTCCAGCCCCAACGCCCCGGTTCCCGCAAAAAGATCGAGCACCCGCGCATTGCCGACCAGATCGCCGTGCCGGGCTGCCTTGCCGTTGATCAGCAAGTTGAAAATCGCCTCACGGACCCTGTCGGAGGTCGGGCGCAGATGGGCCGCCTGATCACCATCACCAACGGGTGCAAGCCGCAGACCACGTGCACGGCCCCCGATGATGCGCATTACGCAAGCAGCGCCTTCAGAACGGTTTGCGGGTCGCGGATCACCTCCGGGGAAACCGAGCGTCCCGTCTCCAGCAGCCGTTTGCCGACCATATAGGCACGCGGATCATTCATCGCGTCGATTGCCAGCAATTGGTCGCCCCGAAAGTACCAGAACGACACGGCTTCACCATCAGGGCCGCGTGTGACGATATGGTCATATCCGGTATTCAGCCCGGCAATTTGCAACTTGCAATCAAACTGATCTGACCAGAACCACGGCGATGGAACATAGTCTTTGGCCGCGCCCGCCATGTTTTCGGCCACCAGTTCTGCTTGATCAATGGCATTCTGCACGGATTCAAGCCGAAGCCGCCCACCCCGCCAGGGGAACGAGGCGCAATCGCCTGCCGACCAGATATTCGGATCGGACGTTCGGCCCGTGGCATCGGTGCGAATGCCGTTTTCGATGGTCAGTCCCGCCATTTCTGCCAGTGCCGTTGCCGGCAGTACCCCGACACCCGCGATCACGAAATCTGCAGGCAGTTCGCGGCCATCTGTCAGACGGGCTGCCGTCACGCGGTCCTGGCCCAAAAGCCGGTCCAGCCCAACGCCTTCCAGTATGGATACGCCATGCGATCTGTGCAAAGCCCGGAAATGGTCTGATGTTTCGGGCGCAGCGACACGCTGCAAGATTCGTGGCGCAAGTTCGACGACCGTGACGTCAAGGCCCAGCTTTGACGCAACAGCCGCAGCCTCGAGCCCGATATACCCCCCGCCGATGATCACAACCCGGCGGCCGGCTGTGAATTCCGGTCGCATTTTGTCTACATCTTGAAGGGTGCGGACGGTGTAAACACCCTGAAGATCGCCGCCGATGGCACCCGGCAAACGCCTGGGCGTTGACCCCGTGGTCAAAGCCAATTGATCATAATGCAGTACCTGCCGGTCTGTGGTGACCGTCTTTGCCGCAGCGCCAATCGCCGTAACCGTTTCGTGCAACCGCAGTGTGATATCGTGGCTCGCATAAAACTCTGCCGACCGCAGATACAGGCGTTCCTGGTCCATCTCGCCCATCAGATAGGCTTTGGAGAGCGGCGGGCGCTGATACGGTGGGGCCGCTTCATCGCCAATCAAGGTAATCGGGCCCGCGTGGCCGATGCCGCGCAGCTTGGCCACTAGCGCGGCCCCGGCCTGACCGGCCCCTATCACAACAAAATGTCCCATCTTCCCCGCCTTTTGAGTCTCGTGCCACTGCTTTGCGCGGATAAAATACCGTCTCGGACTGGCCCCTACCACCGACCAAGCCTATATCTCCATCAAAGACAAACGCAACGCATGAGGTAAGTTTGAATGGCAATTTCTGTTGGTGACACCTTGCCGGATGGTACCCTGCTTCGGATGGGACCCGATGGGCCCGAAACAGTAGATCTGGCGGCGAAGTTGAAAGGCCGCAAAGTGGTGATCTTCGGTTTGCCCGGCGCTTTTACTGGCACCTGTTCGACAGCGCATGTCCCAAGCTTCATGCGTACTTCTGAAAAATTCGCGGCCAAAGGTGTAGATGAAATCATTTGCCTGTCAGTGAACGATCCGTTCGTGCTGAAAGCATGGTCGGATAGCACCGGGGCCGGTACCAAAGGCATTTCAATGCTGGGGGATGCAGATAGTGCGTTTACCACCGCCATCGGCATGAGTTTTTCTGTGGCCGCATTGGGTTTTGTCAACCGGTCGAAACGCTATGCGCTTTATGCCGAAGACGGCGTCGTCAAAGTTTTTCATCCTGAACTCTCCTCCGGATGCGAGATTTCGACAGGAGAGGCGCTTCTGGCGGCTTTGTAGTACGGCCCGAACGTCGGCCGATGTTTGCCGGCAACTGCATTGGGGCCAGGTAGACAGCGATGAACTGTCGGCTTGTAACCCGGTTCGTGGCGTAGATTTGTTGGCCCGGCCAAAGCTTTGGCAGGTCGGGCTGGCCCGGGCTGGCCCGTGTAGCAGCAATCAAAGCCGTTGCGCCAAAATTCCAGCGCCCAAGCCTACCTGAGACCGCGCTCCCTTGCTTGTATAGGTGGCTAGACTTGCGTCGGTGCTGGACATTTCGGCAAGACGACGTTGTGCTGCGCGCAACCCACGGGCGGCGGCTTGCAGGCAAAGCCCGTTGCGCCGTGCTTTTACGCGCAATCGCTCAACCAGGTTTTTGTCGCGCACTTGGCCCAGATGCTGCAAAAGCTGCTCGGTCTTTATCGCAATTTCCGGCAAAGCCGGGAAATCCGCAGCCAGCACACGCTGATACAAATCATCAAGTGCGGCCTCTAATGCGAATGGGTCAGTCACTGCTTCTCTCCGACAGGGCGCGAAACAGGCTTTCGCCAAGACCGATGCCGCCGCGTGCAACCATCAGTTTCGCCTGCTCTTCGCGCAGGAAAGATGCGAACTGATCTTCACCTATACCGCCGCCGAAGGCGTCGCTGGCGGCATCAAGTCCGGTATGAGACAGCATTTCCGCAAGAAATGCCGTTTCAAGTGCCATGGCTTGCTTTCGCAATTCCACAGTTTTGCTGGGCAAAGCAGGCACTGGAAGGGCGGGTGAGACATCCATATTCAGTCCGAAGGTTGTTTCATATTTTTCCGACTATGCCTCTTGCCGGTAAACAGGTGGTAACCACTTCCCGCAATAAGGGCGAAATGTCGGCAGAAGTCGTGGAAGAAAATGATCGCAATTGCCCCCTCAATAGCATTTGTCCAACCTGCCGCGTCCGGCGGCATTCGCAACGGTCTGCCTGAAAACTCCAACGACGCGGAAAGTGATTTCGAGGACCTGTTCGCTTTGGTGGCAAACGGCGATGCCGTCCACGACAGCGCAGATCAGAATTCGGCAACACTGCCGGACCCGGACGACAAGACCGGTCTTGATGAAGCCAACTTACCGGCA
>JANNSG010000091.1:0-22711 GCA_031402355.1 Pseudorhodobacter sp.
GGATGATGCCGAAATGATCGCCGCGCTAGAGACCGTGCAGGCGGCCCTGGCCACACGCAGGCCCCGCCCGGGCCGATTGCGGGGCACTTTGCTTGCCGCAGCGACGGTTGCCGTTTTGGGAATGATTGCATTCTGGTTGCCGGGCGCCTTGGTCGTTCATACCGCCGCCGTAGTGCCTGCCGCGAAACGCGCCGAAATTGGTGAACAAGTGTTGCGCGATGTCATTCGTCTGACGGGCACCCCTTGCGCTGACCCGCTGGGGCAAAGGGCATTGGCTGAGATGGCTGAACGGCTTTTTGGCCCGGCGGGGACGCCTATTCTTTTGGCGGTGCGCGACGGGCCTGCTTCGGCCGAGCATTTGCCGGGCGATGTGATTCTTCTGGCGCATGGCCTGTTCGATGCCCAAAACGGCCCGCAAGCCGCCGCCGGGGCCGCCTTGTTGGAACAGGCCCGATCAAAGGTGCGCGATCCGCTTATTCCAGTGCTGAACCATGCGGGGCTGGTGGCGACTGTGCGCTTGTTGACCACAGGTGATCTGCCAGAGGGTGCTGTGTCGGGCTATGCCGAAAAGCTGCTGCAGGCGCCGCCCTTTGCCTTGCCGCCCGACACCTTGCTGGCAAGCTTTGTTGACGCCGGTGTGCCAAGCACACCTTTTGCGCAGACACTGGACCCGATGGCACCCGAGGCCACGTTCTTGAAACAGAACGATCCCTTTGCCGCGACGCAAGCACCAACCCTGATGCCTGATGAGGCCTGGGTCAGCCTGCAGGCTATTTGCGACGGTTGAAGGGCAGCAGCCTAACGCAAGAACGCATCTGAAAATCCATGTCCGCGCGCCAGACTCAGGGCCGCCCGCGCGTCATTGCCCGATGAAAAAGGACCGGCATAAATTATCTGCAAAACCTTACTCTTGGAGGTGTATTTTCCCCTTGATACAGGCAGGCCAAGGGCTTTCAGCCGCAAAGACGCGCCGTCGGCATTCGCGGGTTCGCCAAATGCGCCAACTTGAACAAAATAACCCCCGGCCTTTGCAGATGGCGTGGTCGTCGCGACAACCGCTGCCGCGGGCTTTGTCGGCGCGGCAATCGCCGCTGCAGGAACGGTACGGGTCAGAATCCTATCCTGCGCCGCCTCACCTTCGGCAGTGCCTTTGCCCCGCAGGGGGTTCAAGCGATCATCCTTCCAGGCGCGTTCATAGCCTAAGGGTGGCGTCACGACGCTGGCGGACGGCGAATTTGCTTGCTTACCCTGCGCAAGCGGGATCGTGACGCCTGCATAGCGCTGTGACGACAGGGCGGCACCGACGCCCGAATCTTTCGGATAGATAGGTGATCTTGCCCCGGTCAGGCTGCCATCTGATCTTGTGCAGATCACGACGGAACCGCCATCTGTTGTCGCATAACGCCGCGCAACCGGCACTGACACCGGACAGCCAATCATCACAGGTTTTTTGGGCGGGTAAGTGCGAACCGGCATTGTTCTGGTTCTCCGCACGGGCGTTGCGGGCGCGTCAACTGCTGCAGCATCGGCGACGCGTGCTATTTCATTCGTTGGGGTCTGGCCGCAAATCGGCTTGCGGTTTTGATCGACCCGAGGCACCCAATTGACATCGCCGCCATAGCCGGCACGAAGGAATATGCAGCCTTTCGTATCGATATAGCTTTGTCCCTGATAGTCGGGTGCGGGCAGTTCTGCGGGCCCGTCCGATTGCGCAAAAACCGGCTCTGCCCATGCCAGCGCCAACAGTCCCATCAAAGTGATTAGCCTCGGCAGCATCCATCACCCTCGTATTGCCCCGGCAGTCACGATGCTGCAGGTTAATGCCCGAGTAAAGCCCTTCGACCTACTTGGTGCCGAACATTCGGTCCCCGGCATCACCGAGACCCGGCACGATATAGCCGTGATCATTCAAATGGCTGTCTACTGCCGCTGTAACAATTGGTACATCGGGATGCGCCGCTTTCATCCGGGCGATACCTTCGGGGGCCGCCAGCAAGCACAGAAACCGGATGTTCTTGGCACCCGCTTTTTTCAGCAAATCCACCGCAGCAGCCGATGAATTACCGGTTGCAAGCATCGGGTCAACCACGATTGAAATCCGTTCGTGTAACTGGTCGGGCAGTTTGCAGTAATATTGAACGGGCTGCAGCGTCTCAGGGTCGCGGTAAAGCCCCACAAAGCCAACCCGTGCCGCCGGGATCAGTTCCAATATGCCGTCCAGCAAGCCGTTGCCTGCCCGCAAGATAGAGATCAGCGCCAGTTTTTTGCCGTCCAATGTCGGCGCATCCATGGCTTCCAGCGGCGTCTCAATCCGAACCGTTGTCATATCCAGTTCGCGCGTTACTTCATAGGCAAGCAGCAGGCTGATCTCACGCAACAATCGGCGAAACCCGGCTGTCGACGTGTCCTTGTCGCGCATGAGGGTCAGTTTGTGCTGCACCAAAGGGTGCGAGACGATCGTGAGGTGATCAAGCATTGGCGGCCTCCAGTCGGGTCAGAATACGCGCATGGGTATCGGTGCCACAGAAAGCCGCGTCAAGTGAGGTACGGGCGATGTCTTTGAAAACCCCTTCGTCCCAATCGAAGGCGGCATTCAGACGGTCGTATTCATGCGCCATGGTGGTGTGAAAAAACGGCGGGTCATCGGTTGATATCGTCACTTTCACGCCGCGCCTGTGCAATTCCGAAATGGGGTGCGCGCGCCAGTCCTTGTATAGGCCAAGGGCGATGTTCGATCCCGGGCAAACCTCCAGCACGATACCGCGTTCGGCCAACTCGTCGACCAGCGCCAGATCTTCGATCGCACGCACCCCGTGACCGATGCGTTCCACCTTCAGCGCTGCCAACACATCACGCACTGACTCTGGCCCACCCCATTCGCCCGCATGTGCGGTCAGCCGCAATCCAGCTTCACGCGCCACATCAAACGCGTAAGCGAAGTCCTTGGGCTTGGCTACTTTTTCGTCCCCGGCGATGCCAAACCCAACGATCCATTCCCCTGCTGTTTCGGCGGCGACGCGGGCCGTTTCGCGCGCCTTTTCCGGCCCGAAATGCCGGATGCAAGTGACGATTCCGCGCAGGGTAATTCCCATCTGACGCTCTGCCTGACCCGCGGCTTCCTGCATCGCATGAAGATATTCACGCCATGCCCCCAGATCCCGCCCCCCGCAAAAATCGGGGGAAAGGAAAGCCTCGGAATAGATCACCCCGGCTGCGGCACTTTGTTCCAGCACTGCCAGCGTCAGTCGGTGATAATCTTCGGGTGATTTCAAGGTTTCGGTCGCCGCTTCATAGACCTTTAGAAACTGCCAGAAATCCGCAAAGGAATAATTACCGTCGGCATCGAATATCCCGCCGATATCCATGCTCTTTTCGCGCGCAAGACCGCGAATGAAAGCGGGTGGGGCGGCACCTTCCAGATGCAGGTGCAATTCTACTTTGGGCATGTCTTTCAAAATCATAGAAAGCTTTTTCCTGTCAAAGGCGCGCGTACGCCAAGATGGGCGGCTATCGAGGCCGCGATATCAATAAAGCCGCACAGTCCCAGCGTGCCAGACCCGGCCCCCGCCACCAGAACCGGAACCCGTTCGCGGGTATGATCGGTCCCTTGCCAGGTCGGATCATTGCCATGATCTGCAGTGAAGATCGCAATATCATCCGGCTGCAGCAAAGGCAGAAACTCCCCAACCCGGGCGTCAAACCATTCCAATGCGCGGGCATATCCGGCAATGTCCCGACGATGGCCATACAAGCTGTCGAATTCGACGAAGTTGGCAAATGTAAAAGAACCGGGTTCAGCTTCGCGGCCCAGCCGCATCAGATGTTCGAATAAATCAGAATCAGATTGCCCCTTGTGCAGATGATCGATGCCACGGCCGGAAAAAATATCACCGATCTTTCCGATCGCATGGGTCACGCCGCCTGCCTTTTGAACCCAATCGATCAAGGTAAGTGATGGCGGTGCCACGGCAAAATCGCGCCGGTTCGCGGTTCGTGTAAAGGCACCCTCCTGCCCGGTAAAGGGCCGGGCAATGACACGGCCCACACCCGCAGCATGGATCTTTGGTGCCAAAGCCTGACACAGCGCAATCAACCGGCCAAGGCCGAAACTTTCTTCATGTGCTGCAATCTGCACCACAGAATCGGCAGATGTGTAGACGATCGGCCAACCAGTGCGCAAATGTTCTGCCCCCAGTTGCTCGATGATCGGCACACCAGAGGCATGACAATTTCCCAGGATATTCGGAACCCCTGCCATGTAGCAGATATCTTCAACCAGAGCGGGTGGAAAAGCCGGGATTTCATCGGGAAAATAGGTCCAGTCCCAGGTGACCGGTACTCCGGCCAATTCCCAATGACCCGAGGGCGTATCCTTGCCTTTCGATATTTCTGTAGCCGCCCCCCAGCCGCCGGTCGGCTTGGCAGAAAAACCCGGCATAGGGTCCCCCGAGGCAAGTTTGACCGCGGCGCCAAGCCCCAGAGCCTCTAGGTTGGGCATCTGCAGCGGGCCCGATCTGCCGGTGTCGGCCGCCCCGCGTGCGCAGGCAATTGCGATATGCGACAGGGTATTTGCCCCCTCATCGCCAAAAGCGATTGCGTCCGGCGCGCCCCCGCAGCCAACCGAATCCATCACGATCAAAAAGGCACGGGTCATGTTATCCTCTGATGAACTAAAGGCGGATCGACAGGAGGGGTTTGCGAAAACCTGTAGGCGGCCTGCACGGCACGAATGGCCCGTTCTGCATCTGCCTCGGTTGCGGCATGAACCATCGCCAGCGGCACGGTGCGGTTGATTTCTTCGCCAATGCCCGCCAGATCGGAAAACCCGACAGACAGGTTGATCCGGTCCCCGTCCTTCAAGCGCCCGCCACCCAGATGCACCACAGCCTGGCCCAATGCCGTCGTATCAATCGCCGCGACGAAGCCTTCATGGGGATTGGGCACTTCGCACAAGACCGCTGCTGCGGGCAACCGGTCTGGCCAGCGATCGACAAAATCGGCTGGCCCGCCCTGTGCTGTGACCATACGGCCAAACCACTCTGCCGCAGCACCGGATTCAAGCGCCTGTTCAATTCGGGCGGCGCCGTCATCGGCATCTGCGGCAAGCCCGCCCAAGGCCAAAGCCTCACCACCAAGCGCCGCCGTCAGATCCCACAGCGCCGCGTTCACCGATGTGCCGGTCAGTGTCTCCATCACTTCGATCACCTCAAGCGCATTGCCGGCCGCCGTGGCCAGTGGCTGGCTCATGTCAGTGATCAGCGCGATTGTCAGGCATCCCGCCCCCAGCGCCGTGTTCACAAGCGCGCGCGCCAATTCCTCGGCCTCGGCTTGTGTTTTCATGAAAGCGCCAGAGCCGACCTTCACATCCAGCACAAGCGCCTCCAACCCCGCCGCCAGTTTTTTCGAAAGAATCGACGCGGTGATCAGATCAATACTGTCCACGGTGCTGGTGACATCGCGGATGCCATAAAGGCGACGATCAGCCGGGGCGATCTCGGACGAGGCCGAAACGATTGCACAGCGGGTCTGTTTCATCTGGGCGCAAAGCTGATCTTCAGTCAGGCCGGTGCGAAAGCCGGGAATGGATTCCAATTTGTCCAGCGTGCCCCCGGTATGGCCAAGACCGCGCCCGGAAATCATCGGCACATAGGCACCGCATGCTGCAAGGGCAGGCGCCAGCAGCAGCGATACGCAATCGCCGACGCCGCCAGTTGAATGCTTGTCAACAACCGGACCCGGCAAATCCCATTGCAAGACCTTGCCGGTATCGCGCATAGCGCGGGTCAAGGCGACCCGCCCCGCCTCGCCCAGACCTTTCAGGCAAACTGCCATCGCAAATGCCCCGGCCTGGGCATCACTGACCCCGCCCGAAGCAAGACCATCCGCGAACCAGGCCAGTTCTTGCGGCTCTGGTGTCTGGCCGGCCCGCAGTTTTGCGATGATGCCGCGGGCATCCATATTAAGTACGGTCCAGATGGGCCGAAGTGAAGGATCCCGGCAGCAGATCGGCAACCGTCATCATCTTGGTTTGGCCATCCGTCGTACAAAGGGTCACCTGCACGTCGCTTGCCGCAAATTCCGCTATCTTTTGCCGACACCCACCACAGGGCGGTACCGGATCAGGACAATCGGCAATGACCAGAACCTCGGCAATTGCCGTCTCGCCTGCCGCCACCATTGCCGCTATGGCCCCGGCCTCGGCGCAAGTGCCCTCTGGATAGGCCACATTTTCAACATTGCAGCCGGAATAGATTGCCCCCGAAACACTGCGTATCGCAGCCCCCACCTTGAAGCGCGAATAGGGTGCATAGGCATTTTCACGAACACGTTTGGCTGCGGAAAGCAGGGTCATTCTAATGCTCCGTTAAATAAACTGCCGCCAGTCTGCGGCTGGTTTGCCGCCGATGCAAGTGCCACCGTCTTGGCTGTGGCGCTAAGCCAATTCGGTTGAAAACGATCCGGGCAATGCCACTTCCAGCAATTCCAGATCGGCTGTTGGATCGTGATATCTTGTGGACATGCCAGGTGGAATCACGAAGGCGTCGCCCGGTGACAGACGATAGGGGGCCTTGCCTTCGCCCTCCAGGGTCATGCTGCCAGACATCACAAAACTGAACAGGATGTCGCCTTGATGCTTGCTCCACTGGGCAGCGCTGCCCGAGGGCCGCACCACAAGCACCCCCGCCACACCCTTGGTGCCGTCATTGATTGTGGTATCGCGCGCATCAAACCCCGGCAGGCGGTGTGGCGCCCACTGGCCATTTGCCCCCACATTGTGCACAAATCGCTGGCCCTGCCATTCGCGATCTGGCCGCTGAAACGGCGTAGGTAGAATCATTTCATGGTCGATTTCCGTCACATGATCGGCTGGCACGCCGATTTCAATCACCTCGATGCCATCGGACGCATGCAGAACCCGGTGCCGGATTTCCGGGGGTTGGATAAAACAATCCCCTGCGGTTAGCCGTATGGCCGCCCCCTGATCTTCGTAGACCACATCGACCCAACCCTTGATGCAAAAGATCAACTGAAAGCCGACTTTGTGAAAATGCACCATGTCAGGCACCGGTCCGCCATCGGGAATGCGGATATGGCTGGCAATGATCGCTCCCCCCAGCCGTGACGGCACCAGATCGCGATAATGCATGCCCGCGCGGCCAATGACCCAAGGGGCCTGATCGGCCAGTCGGCGCACCACAAACGCATGTTCCGTGGCGGGCAGCACCAGCGGAGGGTTCAGTTCTTCTATCTCTACTTTTGTTCCATTCGGCGCACAAAGGGCGCGTGCGCCGCCCGCAAAGCCATCCGGATCATCTGTCAGAATTCGCAGCATCCCGGGGGCCTCAGGTGCGCCCTTCTGAATACGCAGCCGCAGCCCATGACCAGATAGCACCGCCACTTCCGGGTTATCAGCTGGATAAATCGTATCCAGCCGCATCTTCAGAACCTTGGTATAAAATGGCAAATCAGCCGCCAGATTCAGCGTTGGCAGCCGAATTTCGGCGCGGGTTTCAGCCATGGCATTTTCATCCTTTTGCCGTCACACTGGCCCTGTTGGCGGCGATTTGCAAGATCGGCGATAAAGTGTATCTGGATCTGCAGGCAAGAAATATGCAGACAGCAAAAAAATGTAGTTTAATACCAAACTATATTTTCGGAGGGGTGATATGGAAGAAGTCAGGCAAGACAATGCGCGGCAAGCGGCGCTGGATTATCATGAATTTCCCAAGCCCGGCAAGCTGGAAATACGGGCCACAAAACCACTGGCAAACGGCCAGGACCTTAGCCTTGCCTACAGCCCCGGTGTCGCCGAAGCCTGCCTTGAGATCAAGTCTGACCCGTCCACCGCCAGCCGCTATACCGCGCGCGGCAATCTGGTTGCTGTCGTCACCAACGGCACAGCTGTTCTTGGCCTTGGCAATATCGGTGCGCTTGCGTCCAAGCCCGTCATGGAAGGCAAGGCGGTTCTGTTCAAGAAATTCGCCAATATTGACTGTTTTGATATCGAACTGAACGAGGCTGATCCCCAGAAGCTGGCCGATATCGTCTGCGCGCTGGAACCCACCTTTGGCGCGATCAATCTGGAAGATATCAAAGCCCCCGATTGCTTTATTGTTGAGGCGCTGTGCCGCGAACGGATGAAAATCCCGGTCTTCCACGATGATCAACATGGTACGGCAATTGTCGTGGGGGCCGCCGCAACCAACGCATTGCATGTGGCAGGCAAACGCTTTGACCAGATCAAGATCGTGTCCACCGGGGGCGGGGCCGCAGGTATTGCCTGCCTGAATATGCTGCTGAAGCTGGGGGTTAAGCGCGAAAACGTCTGGCTTTGCGATCTGGAAGGGTTGGTATACCAGGGCCGCACCGCCCAGATGACAGACCAAAAAGCTGCCTATGCCCAAGGCACCACACCGCTGACCCTTGCCGATGTGATCAAAGGGGCGGATTTGTTCCTCGGTCTTTCCGGACCCGGTGTTCTGACGCCTGAAATGGTGACAAAAATGGCGCCTCGGCCGATCGTCTTTGCTCTTGCCAACCCGACACCAGAAATCCTGCCAGATGCTGTTCGTGCCGTATGTCCCGATGCCATCATCGCAACCGGGCGCAGCGATTTTCCCAATCAAGTCAACAATGTGCTTTGCTTTCCGTTCATCTTCAGGGGCGCGCTGGATGTGGGGGCCACCCAGATCAACGATGCGATGCAGCTGGCCTGCATCGACGGGATTGCCGCCCTCGCCCGGGCCACGACAAGTGCCGAGGCGGCCGCAGCTTATCGGGGTGAAACTCTGACATTCGGCGCCGATTACCTGATCCCCAAACCCTTTGATCCCCGCCTGATCGGCGTCGTCGCCTCTGCCGTAGCCCGTGCTGCGATGGAAACCGGCGTCGCTACAAGGCCCATCGCCGATCTTGACGCTTACCGTGAAAAGCTGAACGGGTCAGTCTTCAAATCGGCCCTCATCATGCGCCAAGTGTTTGAAGCGTCCAAAATGGCCGACCGCCGCATCATCTTTGCTGAAGGCGAAGATGAACGCGTGCTGCGCGCGGCCAATGCGATGCTAGAGGAAACCACTGACAAGCCCATCCTGATTGGCCGCCCGGACGTGATCTCAGCCCGCTGTGAACGCGCAGGCCTGCCCATACGCCCCGACAAGGATTTCGAAATCATCAACCCCGAAAGTGATCATCGCTACCGCGATTACTGGGGCAGCTATCATGAGGTGATGGAACGGCAAGGGGTAACCCCCGATATCGCCCGCGCCGTCATGCGCACAAATTCCACCGCAATTGCCGCAATCGCGGTGCATCGCGGTGATGCTGAAAGCATGATCTGCGGCACCTTTGGCCAGTATTTGTGGCATCTGAATTATGTGTGCCAGATTTTGGCGAAGAATGATCTGCATCCTGTCGGCGCGCTGTCATTGATGATCTTGGAAGATGGCCCGTTATTTGTCGCCGATACCCAAGTGCACGCCGTACCAACCCCGGAACAGATCGCCGAAACCATCATCGGCGCTGCCCGTCATGCGCGCCGGTTTGGCGTAGCGCCCAATGTGGCGCTGTGTTCCCATTCCAACTTCGGCAATCTGGACAGCGATTCCGGCCGTCGCATGCGTGCGGCGTTGGCGATCCTGGATGCTGCCAAGGTTGATTTCGCCTACGAAGGTGAAATGTCCGGCGATGCCGCGCTCGATCCGGATCTGCGCGCCCGTATTTTCCCCAACGCCCGGATGAAAGGCGCCGCAAACGTTCTGGTTTTCGCCTATACAGATGCCGCCAGCACAGCCCGCAACATGTTGAAACTGAAGGCCGGGGGGCTGGAGGTCGGCCCTATTCTGATGGGTATGGGCAACCGTGCCCACATCGTCACCCCCTCAATCACGGCGCGTGGCCTTTTGAACATGTCGGCTCTCGCCGGAACCCCTGTCGCGCATTACGGCTGACTCTGGCTGCACAAATCCGCATTCTGTGAGCGTAATCAAACTCATGGCCAACTGGGCGTTGGCAAGGCCAAGCGATGCCGACGCCAACTTTGACAAAATGGTAACTTTCGTCCCAGCACTATGCTGGACTTTTTCGGGATGGTGGTTATTCTACGGATCAGATGCAAAAACAGCCGTTTTTCAACCTATCCAAAGCCGTTTCGGCCAATGGCGAGACTCGGGATGTTGCCTGATCGACCCATATCCAACGCCCGCGCTATTGATTTAGCCCCCTTGCGGCATCTCTTGGCGATCTCATCTATGGCAGACGGAAAAAGGATGATCACTGCTTTTGTGAATGATCTGCAAATGACGCAAGCAAACCTTGCCCTTGCATGGAATGGCCCCGATTTTGCCGCACTGCGTACCAACAGTCATGTTCTGATCGCGTTGTCCGGGACCATCGGCGATAGGGATCTGCAAGCCTTGGCGCAAAATCTGAATGCCTTGGCTCAGACGCCAAATGTCGCTGACTTGCTGGACATAAGGTCGGAAACGATGACAAAAACAGCGGATTTGATTGAAGAGCTTCTGGGTATCCAGAACAGCGCCGGGACCTAACACATGAACACCCGACCCAAACCCATGGACCTGGCGCGTGCCAATGTGTTGCTTGTCGAAGACATGCCGTCGCTTCAGCTTGTCTACAAATCGGTTTTGATGGCTGCGGGCCATATCGTGCGGGTGGCCGCCACGGCCGCGGATGGCATGGCACAATTCGTCGAGGCTGTTCCCGATGTAGTGCTGCTGGATTTGGTGTTGCCCGATCGAGATGGGCTGGATGTCATGCAAGACATGCTGGAACGACATCCCGAAGTTGCGATCATCGTCATCACAGCCAACGGGTCGATCAACAAGGCGGTTGAGGCCATGCGGGCCGGCGCGCATGAATTCTTGGTCAAACCCTTTGACGAACAACGGTTTCTGGGGGCGATTTCAAACGCTATTGGGAACCGCGCCGACCGCAAGCCGCTGTTGATCGAAGTGTCGAAGCCCGCGGCCCTCGTCGCCGAACTGCCCGGTTCCGGCAGTGCCTTCATCGGTTCATCCGATGCGATGAACCGCGTTCATGCCAAGATCCGGTCAGTTGCCCGGTCTATGGCCACGGTCTTCATTACCGGTGAAAGTGGCACCGGCAAAGAACTTTGCGCGCTGGCCGTCCACGATCATTCCAACCGGGCGACCGGCCCATTCATCGCGTTGAATTGCGGGGCAATTCCGCAGGACCTGCTGGAATCCGAAGTGTTCGGCCATATGAAAGGATCGTTCACCGGGGCAATATCGGACAAGCCCGGGGCCGCGACAGCGGCGGATGGTGGCACTTTGTTTCTAGATGAAATCTGCGAAATGGCCCCGGCCTTGCAAACCAAGCTGCTGCGTTTCTTGCAAACCTCGACCGTACAACCTGTTGGTGCGACGCGGCCGCGCAAAGTAAATGTCCGCATCATCTGCGCCACCAACGTGGATCCGCTTGACGCCGTGCGCCGGGGCCAGTTTCGTGAAGACCTGTATTACCGCCTTTATGTCGTTCCTATTCATATGCCCCCCCTGCGCGAGCGTGACGAAGACGTGATCGAAATCGCCGAAACCGCCCTTGCCCGCTTTGCCGAAGAGGAGGGTCGCCGGTTCGGCGGGCTTTCCGCCGATGTCCGGGCCTTGTTCCGGCTGCTGCCCTGGCCGGGGAATGTGCGACAATTGTTGAACGTGATCCGAAATGTCGTGGTCTTGAATGATGGCGGCATCGTAACCCGCGACATGCTGCCCGGCGATCTGGCAAAGGCGAGTGATACGAAAGGGCTGGCCCCGGCAATCGGCGTATCCGTGGCAGAGCCAGGGTTCAACCCTTTGATCGGCAAAACCATGGCAGAGATCGAGCGCACCGTCATCGAAGCGACAATCGCCCGGTGCGGCGGATCCGTCCCGAAAGCCGCCCGGGTACTGGATATTTCGGCCTCAACGCTTTACCGCAAGCTGGAAAGCTGGGCCAAGGCCTAGGGCTTGGCGGGTGGAGGTAACACGCGGGTTACGAGCGTTAAGCTATTGAAAAAAATAGGAATAGAAAATTTCATTCAGGAAATGCTAAGATCTTGATGGCGGGGAACACGGCCTATCCAAGTTTCTGAATGCCGTCAGGCCGGGGGGGTATGCCGGGGGCCGCAATCACCCCTGCAACGTCCTGACCCCATATCCCTCACCCCGTGCCTTCATCGCGGCCACCACAGCAATGCTCGCCGCTGCCGTCGTGAAATACGGGATCTTGTCCATCAGGGCGACGCGGCGGATGTCGCGGCTGTCTGAAACAGCTTGGGTGCCTTCGGTCGTGTTCATCACCAGTGCTATTTCGTCGTTTTTCAGGCGGTCTACGATGTTCGGGCGGCCTTCGTAGACTTTGTTCACCGGGGTGCTGGGGATGGCGTTTTGGATTAGCCAGGCGGCGGTGCCTTTGGTGGCGATGATCTCGAACCCTTGGGCCACAAGATCGCGGGCGGCGCTGGCGAAGGCGGCAGTTTTGTCCATGTCTTTGATCGACAGGAAGGCGCGGCCAGTGGTGGGCAGCACGGTGCCAGCCCCCATTTGCGCCTTTAGGAAGGCGAGGGCGAAAGTGCGGTCCCAGCCCATAACCTCGCCGGTTGACCGCATTTCAGGGCCAAGCACCGGGTCGACGCCGGGGAAGCGGGCGAAGGGGAGGACGGCCTCTTTGACCGAAAACCAAGGGGTTTGCGGGTCGGCGAGGGTGTTGGGGTTTGCCAGCGGCAACGGTGTATCTGGACCTACACCAGTGGCGTAGGGGGCGCGCAGGGGGAAGTTCGACAAAGGCTCGCCTGCCATCAGGCGGGCGGCGATGGCGGCGATGGCGCTATCTGTGGCTTTGGCGACAAAGGGCACGGTTCGGGACGCGCGGGGGTTCACCTCCAGCACATAAATATCATCGCCCTTGATGGCGAATTGCACGTTCATCAGGCCGACGACATTCAGCGCCAGTGCCATTTGCACGGTCTGGCGTTTAAGTTCTGCGATGGTGTCTTGGGTCAGGGAATGCGGCGGCAGGCAGCAGGCGGAATCGCCGGAATGCACGCCGGCCTCTTCGATATGTTCCATGATTCCCGCGACATGGACGGCTTTGCCATCGGACAGGGCATCCACGTCTACCTCGATGGCACCCGAAAGATAACTGTCCAGCAGAACCGGGCTGTCACCCGAAACCTGCACGGCGGTGCGGATGTAGCGTTCAAGTTGGGCATCGTCGCGGACGATCTCCATGGCGCGGCCACCCAGCACGAAGGACGGGCGAATGACTAGGGGGTAGCCGACATCGGCGGCCACTGCGAACGCCTCATCCCGGCTGCGCGCGGTGCCGTTGTGGGGCTGTTTGAGGCCGAGTTTCTGCAGCAGTTGCTGGAACCGTTCACGGTCTTCCGCCAAGTCAATCGCGTCGGGTGTGGTCCCTAAGATCGGGATGCCTTCGTTGGCGAGCGCCTGCGCCAGCTTCAACGGGGTCTGGCCGCCAAGCTGCACGATGACGCCGTGTAGGGTGCCGTTTTCCTGTTCAACGCGGAGGATTTCGAGGACGGATTCAAGGGTGACGGGCTCGAAATACAGACGATCCGAGGTGTCGTAATCCGTGGAAACGGTTTCGGGGTTGCAGTTGACCATGATGGTTTCATAGCCCGCGGCGGTGAGGGCATAGCAGGCGTGAACACAGCAATAATCAAACTCGATCCCTTGGCCGATGCGGTTGGGGCCGCCGCCGAGGATGACGACTTTTTTGGCATTTGAGGGGCGCGCTTCGCATTCCACATCGCCCATCGCGGGGGCCTCATAGGTGGAATACATGTAGGGGGTTTGCGCCTCAAACTCGGCGGCACAGGTGTCGATCCGTTTGAAAACGGCCTTGACGCCAAGGCGCAGGCGGGCGCGGCGGACCTGATCTTCGTCGCGGCCTGTCAGGGTGGCCAAGCGCGCGTCGGTAAAGCCCATCATTTTGAGTTTGCGCAGGCCGTATTCGGTGACGGGCAGGCCGTCATGGCGAATTTGTGCCTCCATATCCATGATTTCGCGGATACGGGCGAGGAACCACGGATCAAACGCGGTGATCTGGTTGATCTGGTCATCGGTGAAGCCGTGGCGCATGGCTTGGGCAATGACGCGGATGCGGTCCGGGGTTTGTTTGGACAGAGCTTGGGTGATGGCGGCGGTGGCTTCGGGCGAAAGCGCCCCCCCACTCCGGCCCTCCCGCACGGGGGGGGAGGGAGGCACCAGGCCGTCAATGGCGATTTCATCGAACCCCGAAAGGCCAGTTTCCAAGCTGGCAAGGGCTTTTTGCATGCTTTCGTGAAAAGTGCGGCCGATGGCCATAACCTCGCCCACGGATTTCATCGCGGTGGTGAGGAACGGCTCGGAACCGGGGAATTTCTCAAACGCGAAGCGGGGGATTTTGGTGACGACGTAGTCGATGGACGGCTCAAACGACGCAGGCGTGACGCGGGTGATGTCGTTGTCCAACTCGTCCAGCGTGTAGCCGACGGCCAGTTTGGCGGCGATTTTGGCGATGGGGAAGCCGGTGGCTTTGGAGGCGAGGGCAGAACTGCGCGACACGCGGGGGTTCATCTCGATCACCACCATGCGGCCGTCGGCGGGGTTGATTGCCCATTGCACGTTGGAACCGCCCGTTTCGACGCCAATTTCGCGCAGCACAGCGATACTGCCGTTGCGCATGATCTGGTATTCTTTGTCGGTCAGCGTCAGCGCGGGGGCGACGGTAATCGAATCCCCGGTATGCACGCCCATCGGATCGACGTTTTCAATAGCGCAGACGATGATGGCGTTATCGGCGGTGTCGCGGACAACCTCCATCTCGAACTCTTTCCAGCCGAGCAGGGATTCGTCGATAAGGACTTGAGCGACGGGCGAGGCTTCGAGGCCAGACTTTACAATCGCCTCGTAGTCATCGCGGTTGTAGGCGACGCCGCCGCCGGTGCCGCCGAGGGTGAAGGCGGGGCGGATGATGGCGGGCAGGCCGACATATTCGATGGCGGCAATCGCTTCGGCGACGCCTGCGGTGATGTCGTATTTGCCCGTTGGCAATTTGGGGGCGGCGATGATCGTGGCTTTGGGGTTTTCCAGCCCGATCCGGTCCATCGCTTCGCGGAACAATTTGCGATCTTCCGCCATTTCGATAGCGTGTTGCTTGGCGCCGATCAGTTCAACATTGAACTTTTTCAATATTCCCATGTCAGCCAGTGCCAGCGAGGTGTTCAGCCCGGTCTGCCCGCCCATGGTGGGCAGCAGCGCGTCGGGGCGTTCTTTTTCGATAATTTTGGCGACCACTTCAGGCGTGATCGGTTCGATATAGGTGGCGTCGGCCAGCCCCGGATCGGTCATGATGGTGGCCGGGTTAGAATTGACCAGAATAACCCGGTAGCCTTCTTCGCGCAGCGCCTTGCAGGCTTGGGCACCGGAGTAGTCAAATTCGCAGGCTTGCCCGATGACGATTGGCCCGGCACCGATGATCATGATGGATTTGATGTCGGTTCTTTTTGGCACGATCAGCCCCCGCTTGCGCAAAACTTCCGGGGTTATAGCGACGGGCGGCGGGGGTGCAAGGGGCTATTCCGGGCTATATGTTGATGCCCAACCGAGGGGCAAGCCACAGCACCACAAGATAAAGAAGTATGGTGACAATGCACCCGATCCCCAACGCCGCCCAGAACCCCCAACCGCCGCGCAAAAGCGCCGGGATGATCAGAAACATCGGGATCGACGGGGCCACGTACCACAGGGTTGCCTCGGCATGATTGGCAAGCCGGATCGGGTCCCCGGTGTCGCGCCAGAGCCAGATCATGCCAAGGATCGACACCAAAGGCAGGGACGCGATCAGCGCGCCGATGCCCGCGTTCCTGCGGGCAACCTCGGACGCAAGGGCGATCAGGATGCCGGATATGGCGGCTTTGAGGATGAGATAGGTCATGGTGCCGTTCCTCCAAATAGCAAAGGCAGCCAGTGCGTCTGACTGCCTTTGATCATAGTCAATGTGGATAGAGAAAGCCTTAGCCTTTTTGGCCGACGGCTTTTTCTGCCGCAGCAATCGCAGCTGCACGTTTTGCGACCTGATCGCCAATTGGCGGGCCTTGGAAGCGGCGGCTTTCAACGGCAACCCACAAGACAATCGCCGCAGCAATGAAGCCCAGAACGATGTACAGAACGCGCTCGTTTGGTGCCTGCACCGCGATAAAGAAGATGATCGCCATGCCAACAACTGACAGCGCGGACACAAGCTTGTAGGTGCCTGTTGACATCGCCCAAGGACCGGGGTTTGGCCACTTTGACGTGCCATAGGCCAACATGCCTGCAACAATCGGGATTGCAAAGCTGAGGAACAGGAACACAAGGGTAGAGTTAACCACGATAGTGTAGATGTTCAGCCCATCAACCACGATGAACTGCGCGGCATAGACATACAGGATTTCCAGTATTGCCGCTGTCCAGATTGCAACAACCGGCGTGCGGTACTTTGGCGACACCGATGCCAGCGCCTTTGACCCGATCGGCATGCCGCCATCGCGCGAAAAGGCAAACAGCATCCGGCTGGCCGAGGTAACTGTCGCCAGACCGCACAGAAGTTGCGAGATCAGGATCGCCAGATACAGCACTTTCTTCAACAGATCAGGCAGGATCGCATCCATCGTGGCAAAGAACATGCCCCAGCCTTGGCCAGCAGCAGTTGCCATATCAGGTATAGCCAGCGTGATCGCACAGACCATGACCCAGCCGATCAGCGAAGCCCACAAGGTTGCCGATACGATAGCGCGTGGCACCGAATGGGCGGCCTTGACGGTTTCTTCCGATGTATGCGCCGAGGCGTCATAGCCGGTGATGGTATAAACTGGCAGCAACAGGCATAGCAGGAACAAGTAGCCCATGTTGGTCGAGGCCGGGAACACATTGCCGCCCGCTTCGCCCGAATAGTTGGTGAAGGTCCACAAACGCGAGATATCAATCGCAGGCGCGTAGGCCAAGCAAGCAACGATCAATACGGCGGTAGCCGCAAAGATGATGTAGCCCGAAATATCGGTCAACATCGCCGTTACCTTGATGCCCAAATGGTTGAACAATGCCTGAACCACGGTGACAATGGCCACAAACGCCACGATCTGACCGGGGGTGGAGCCGTCAAACCCGATCATCGGGCCGAAGGTGCCGGCAAAGAAATAGGCGGTGCCAATGTTGATGGCACCCAGAACGGTGATCAGGCCCAGAAGATTAAGCCAGGCAGTGAGCCAGCCCCAGAAACGGCCGCCCAAGATGGACGCCCAGTGATAAAGGCCGCCCGCTGTCGGGAAGGCCGATGCGATTTGTGCCATTGCCAGAGCAAACATGCCCGACAAGAGGCAGCCCACGATCCAGCCGATGCCAGCACCCGCGCCGCCAACAGAAGAGATCGCCTGCGCGAAGGAGTTGATCCCCCCGGACAGGATACAGATGATGGAAAACGAGATCGCGAAGTTTGAGAATTTGGACATGGAGCGCGACAGTTCCTGCGCGTAACCCATGCCGTGGAGAACCTTTATGTCCTCGTGTTTGTCCTTGTCGGTATAGTCGTCAGATGCCATTTCCGTTCCCTCCGAACCATTGTTTGGTCGTTTGTTATTCTATGACGAGCGGCTTTCCGCCTACTCTGCCAACAGCAAAAGGCAAAAATTGCAGCGTGGCAAGTGCTGAATAATTTGTTTCAAGACTGATGCTGGCAAGTCGCGTGGTAAGATTGGGTCGGAAATAGCAATTCAGGCGGGGAAAACCGGCTGGTCTGAGGCGCGCAATTGGCCTAGGTCTGGTTAAGAAAAAACGGCGCTGCGGCCGCCCATTGTGAAGGCAATCTTCGGTGATTTTGTGTGAGAATGGCCCTGAGTCGGCACCGGTCTTGTTTGACGGGGCAGAGCAAACACATGTGGTCTGGCAGGCCCGGGATTTGCAACCAACGCTTGCCTTGCTGGATCGTGCACGGGCGGCAGGTGCCTGGATTGCGGGCTATGTGGCCTACGAGGCAGGCTATGCGATGGAGCCGAGACTGGCCCCTTTGATGCCAAAGCCGCGCGAAGAGCCGCTGCTGGCGTTCGGTGTCTATCAGTCCCCGCAGGATGCAGAACTGGCAATGGCGCAGGCCCGGGCCGAAGCCCGTGATGTGGTCATGGGCGAACCTGCCCCGAAGATCGCCCGCGCCGATTATGACGCGGCTTTTGACAAAGTAGCGGCCTACATTGCTGCAGGGGATTGCTATCAGATCAATCTGACCTTCCCGATGGAAGCGCGCCTGACCAAAGGCACGGCGCTGGGACTTTACGGGGCTTTGCGCGCCCGTCAAAGGGTGGGTCACGGCATGTTTTGTGATCTGGGGGTTGGGCCGGTGGTGGTCTCGCGGTCTCCTGAATTGTTTTTCACGGTTGATGGCACTGGCCAGATCTCGGCGCGGCCAATGAAGGGCACGGCACCGCGTGATACCGATCCGCGACGCGATGCGCAGATCGCGGCAAACCTGCAGGCATCGATCAAGGACCGGGCCGAAAATCTGATGATCGTCGATTTGCTGCGCAATGACATATCGCGGATATCACAGGTCGGAACGGTCAGGGTGCCGGAACTGTTCAAGGTCGAATCCTTTGCCACGTTGCATCAGATGTCGAGCCGGGTGGTGGGCCAATTGAATGGCAAGCCGGGATTGGCGGATTTGCTGACGGCCCTGTTTCCCTGCGGGTCGATCACAGGCGCGCCCAAGATCCGCGCGATGGAGATCATTCGCGAAGTGGAACCGCACGCCCGCGGCGCTTATTGCGGGGCGATGGGCTGGATGGCGCCGGACGGGCGGGCATCGTTCAACGTCAGCATTCGCACGTTGCGGCTGTTTGAGGGTGGTCGGGTGCTGATGAATGTAGGCGGGGGCGTCGTGCATGACAGCACGGCGACCGGGGAATGGGAGGAAGCGCTGTGGAAAGTTCGCTTCGCCGAGGGGCTGGCGCGCCGGGGCTGACTTTGATCGAAACCCTGGGCTGGGATGGCGTGGAATTTGCGCGGCTGGATTTGCATCTGGCGCGGTTGGCGGCATCTGCGGCGCGCTTGGGCTGGGTTTGCGATCAAGCTGCGGTGCGGGCCGCTTTGCGGGCTGCGGTTTCCGCCAGCCCCGCCCGGGTTCGCCTGACCGTCGATGCGCTGGGAAAGTCCAAAGTCGAGGTTTCAGCGATGCCTGAAAAACCGCCGATCTGGCGCACCGGGCTGGCTGCGGACCGGCTGGCGTCTACTGATCTGTGGCTCGGGGTGAAATCCAGCAATCGGGCCAGCTATGACACCGCGCGGGCAAATCTGCCTGCCGGGCTGGATGAGGTGATCTTTCTGAACGAGCGCGACGAGGTTTGCGATGGGACGATCACGACAGTTTTTTTTGACGATGGTCAGGGGCTGTTCACGCCACCCTTGACGTCGGGCCTGTTGCCCGGCGTGCTGAGGGCCGAGATGCTGGCCGCTGGCGTGCTGCGCGAGAAGATATTGCGCGCGACCGATCTGGGCCGCGTGCAATTGATGGTCGGAAATTCACTGCGCGGCCTGATCCCAGCATTGTTTGTCGGTCGGGCCGGGGTTTGAGGCATGGGTGATGTAGTCCCGCGTCAACGGCACCGCGTCCTGACGGTGGGCAAGCTGGATCTGGAACACGCATTGGCGGTAGTGGCGGAAGGTCATTTCCGACGCGATCAGATAGTAGCGCCACATTCGGCAGAACCGCGCATCATACATGGCCGTCACCGCATTGATGTTCGTCTCGAACCGCAGCCGCCAATGGTGCAGCGTTTCGGCGTAGTGCAGGCGCCACACCTCGATATCCGTGGTCCACAGGCCTGTGTTCTGGATGGCGGGCATCACTTCGGACAGGGCGGGGCAATAGCCGCCGGGAAAGATGTGTTTGGTGATCCAGGGGCTGGTGATACTGGGCATGCCTGCACGCCCGATGGTGTGGATCAGGGCCACGCCACCCGGCGCCAGCAGAGCCTGCACTTGGGCGAAGTATTCGGCGTAATGCGGACGGCCCACATGTTCGAACATGCCCACCGACACGATCCGGTCAAACGGGCCGGTGACCGCGCGGTAGTCCATCAGGCGGATGTCGATCTTGTCCGCCAGCCCTGCTGCGGCCACACGCGCAGTGGCGACGCTGTGCTGTTCTTCAGAAAGGGTGACGCCGGTGACATGCACATCATAGTCGCGCGCAAGCGTGATCGCCATCCCACCCCAGCCGCAACCGATATCCAGCACCCGCATCCCGGGTTCAAGGCGCAGTTTGGCCGCGATATGTGCTTTTTTCTGCGCCTGCGCCTGTTCCAGTGTATCGTCAGGCGTCTTGAAATAGGCGCAGGAATATTGTCGGTCGGCATCCAGAAACTGATCATACAACGCGCCAGAAAGATCATAGTGATGCGCCACATTGGCCTTTGCGCGCCGCGCCGGATTGATCTCGCCCATGCGCCGCAGCACGCGCTGCACCCGTTCCAGCGGATAGCGCCACCAATCGGCGCGGCCCCGCGCGGCATTGCCAAGAAGCAGCGCCAGAAACCCCGGCAGATCATCATCCGCGATGGTATAGGCTTGGTCCATATAGCCGTCACCCAGTGCCATATCAGGGGCACGCACGATACGGCCCGGCAAGCTTGGGTCGTGGATCGTGACGATCACGGGAACGCCCGAGCCGTCACCAAAACGCATCCGTGTTCCGTCATGGAAATGCACGTCAAGCGTTCCATCGCGGATAACGGAGCGCAGCAGAAGTTTCAGAAGTCGTGTCCACATGGATGGCACCGTACCTGTGTTGAAAAAAGTCGAATGACAGCGCATCCTATCTTCCTAACGCATCAGCAGGCCCTATAGTTTCAATGTGCAATGATACCATGAGAGTGTTCTCTTGACATCCGCCCCGTCGCGCGGTCATTCGGGCGCGAACGGAATTTTGGGCCCAATCGGGCAAGAGGAGCGTCATGCACGCCTATCGCAGCCATACCTGTGCAGGTCTGAATACGGGTCATATCGGCCAAACCGTGCGGCTTTCGGGCTGGGTGCACCGGGTGCGCGACCATGGCGGCGTGCTGTTCATCGACCTGCGCGACCATTACGGGATTACCCAAGTGATTGCGGATAGCGACAGCGCCGCATTTGCCGGACTGGAAGCGGTTCGCGCGGAATGGGTGATTTGCATTGATGGGTTGGTGAAGGGGCGGGCTGCTTCGTTGGTCAACCCGAAACTGCCGACGGGCGAGATTGAGGTTTACGCCACCGGCTTCACCGTGCTGGGGCAGGCGGATGAATTGCCGATGCCGGTGTTCGGCGATGTGGATTACCCGGAAGAAACCCGGCTGACCTATCGGTTCTTGGACCTGCGCCGCGAAAAGCTGCATGCAAATATGATGCTGCGGTCCAATGTGGTCCGTTCCATTCGCAACCGGATGTGGAATCAGGGGTTCAACGAGTTTCAGACGCCGATCATCACCGCGTCCTCACCCGAAGGCGCGCGGGATTTTCTGGTGCCGTCGCGCCTGCACCCCGGCAAGTTTTACGCCCTGCCGCAAGCGCCGCAGCAGTTCAAGCAGTTGATCATGGTGGCGGGGTTTGACCGTTATTTCCAGATTGCGCCGTGTTTCAGGGATGAAGACCCACGGGCGGACCGCAGCCCGACGGATTTCTATCAGCTTGATATCGAGATGAGCTTTGTCGAGCAGGACGATGTCTTCGCCGCCGTGCAGCCCGTGGTGCAGGGAATTTTCGAAGAATTCGCGCCGGGGAAGAAGACCTATTCCGACTGGACCAAGATCGCCTATCGGGATTCGTTGAAATGGTATGGCAGCGACAAGCCCGACCTGCGCAACCCTATCAAGATGCAGGAAGTTTCCGAGCATTTCGCAGGTTCCGGCTTTGCAATATTTGCGAAGTTGTTGGAGACTGAAGGCACCGAAATTCGCGCCATTCCTGCGCCGACTGGGGGTTCACGCAAGTTCTGTGACCGGATGAACGCGTTTGCGCAGAAGGAAGGCTTGCCGGGGATGGGGTATATTTTCTGGCGAGAACGGGGCGCAGAAAAGAACGAAATTATTTCAAAGATTTATGCAGCAAGGAGCGCGCAACAAAGCGGCGAAGCTGTTAGTGGGCACAGTGCATTTGAGATTGCTCCGGGATTGAGCCTATTTGACATACTTCAGATGAATGAACTTGAAACCTCTGAAAAGGATGCAGCGAAGAGGATTCAAAGCCTACTGCTTGAAGGCAAGAAACAGGAAGCTGACTTCTTGGGTGAAGCATACTTTGGCGAGATGGAGGCCGCCGGCCCCCTAGCCAAAAACATCGGCCCGGAACGCACCGAGGCCATCCGCCAGCAACTCGGTCTTGGCCTTGGCGATGCGGCCTTCTTCCTTGGCGGTCGCCCCGACCAATTCGAAGCAGTCGCAGGCCGTGCGCGCAACGAAATCGGCCGCGAGTTGAAGTTGACCGAAGAAAACTGCTTCAAATTCGCCTGGATCGTCGATTTCCCGATGTATGAGAAAACCGATGAGGGCAAGATTGATTTCAGCCACAACCCGTTTTCCATGCCCCAAGGCGGGATGGCGGCGTTAAGCGGTGATCCGCTTGCCGTTTATGCCTATCAGTATGATCTGGCCTGTAACGGCTATGAGTTAATCTCAGGCGGCATCCGTAACCAT
>JANNSG010000092.1:0-28096 GCA_031402355.1 Pseudorhodobacter sp.
CGCCATGGCGGGTGCAAGCATGTCCTTTTCTGCCCCCGCAGGCAGCATCGTAAAGCTGACATGGGTCAATAATGCCGATCCCGCCGCAACAAGGCACAGCAGTTGCCAGCGCGCCGAGTGCGGCACGCCGAGGTTGAGCACGCTGCGCGCGGCCGCGCGCGGATTTTGCACTGTGAATCTGGCCAGATCGAACACGGATGACAGAGAAATGTTCATGGTCTGGTTTCCGCTTCCATCAGCATGCTGAACCAAAGATAAAGAAAGCCACCCAGAACCACCAGACCAGCGATGTAGGGCAGCAGACCCTGACCCAAAAACCCATTCAAGGCACCCTGCACAAGCATCAATGGGGCTGTCGACAAAAGGGCGGTGAACAGCGCCAGTCTTGCGCCAAGATAGCTGCCTTTGCCCCCTAGAAGCTGCGCGAGGACCCGGCTGAGTGCGGCCACAAGATACCAAAGCGGGATCGACGCCAAAAGCGCCAGCCCTGCCGCCAACATCCGCTGTGCCAATGGCACCTCGGGGTAAAGAAAGCTTTTACGCGACATGTTTGGCCATAGCGCGACAAAGGCGAGGATCAGAAATGCCACCAACAAGCTGAAAGCAAAGGATTCGCTGGCGCGATGCTGTAAGTGGCGGGCAATCACCGACCGGGGGCTGCGCCAGCTGGTCACAATGTCGGACACAACAGCCACCCTATCGCCCGTGCCGTTCGAGCCAACCCTCAAGGCTGGACCTTATGTCTTCTGCGATGACGTCATCTTCAATCTCGGCGATCGCTTCGGCCAGAAATGCCAGCACCAGCAGCGATTGCGCCACAGCCAAAGGCACCCCACGTGAGCGCAGGTAGAAAAGGGCGGTTTCGTCGATGGCACCCGAGGTAGAGCCGTGACTGCATTTCACGTCATCGGCGTAAATCTCTAGCTCCGGCTTGGCCAGGAACTGACTGTCATCATCCAGCAACAGCGATTGGCTGATCTGATAGCCATCGGTTTTCTGCGCCCCCGGCTTGACCAGTATCTTGCCCTGGAACACGCCGACAGCACCATTTTTCAGGACTTTCTTGAACACCTGGCGGCTTTCACAACGTTGACCGGCATGGGTGATGAAGACCGTGTCATCATGCAGGAACTTGCCGTCCCCTACCGCCGCCCCTGCGACATGCGCCTGAGCGTCATCACCAAGCATTTCGATCACGACTTCATTGCGGGTCAGGGTGCCATTGGCGGTCAGGGTAAAGCTTTTGAAAGCAGACCCATGGCCCAGCCGCGCGAAAACATGTGTCGCGGCATGACGGGCGTGATCGCGCCCCTGGGCGCGGATGTGGTGAAAGCGGGCACCATCGGCAACCTCTACCTCGAGGACCTTGTTCAACCTGGCAGCTGCGGGGCCGCTTTCAAGCAGGGTCAGATTTGCCCCCGCATCAAGCATCACCACATGATGCAAGATCGCATCTGAACTGTCTGATTCATGGACATAAATCAGGGAAATCGGTTTCTCGGCCCGGGCCGACACCCGGATCAGCACACCTTCGGTCGCAAAGGCTGTGTTCAGCGCCGCCAGGGGCCGCGGGACCGGGGACTGCCCGCGTTCTTCCAAACGGCCATAACTGTCGCGCGCCCAATGGATATCCAGCATCCCGGTCTTCGAGATCAGATCAATTTCAACGCCGGCAAGGGCCAGATCATCAGAAGCGGCGGCGTCAAATACACCATCGACGAAGACAATCTTGAGCCGATCCAACTTGTCAAAGAGCGGCGGCCCATCACTTGCGTCGAACGCTGCGGCAAGCGGGGCTGGCGTCTGCGTCAAGGCGGCGGGATCGGTATAACGCCAGTATTCATCGCGCTTGTCGGGCAATCCCATGGCGAAAAGGCGCGCCTTTGCAGCCGCCCGCGCCGGGGCAGCCCAGCCGGTCTTTTGCACGTTCAGGCCAGACACAAAACCGGCGAGCTTGTTGTACCTGACATCCGCCAAGGCCATCAGACAGCCTCCGCCAGAAGGTCTGCATAACCGTTCGCCTCAACTTCCAGTGCCAGTTCGGGGCCACCGGTCTTGATGATCCGGCCAGCGGCCATGATATGCACGACATCAGGGCGGATATGGTCCAGAAGGCGCTGATAATGGGTAATCACTAGAAACGAACGGCCCGCATCACGCAATGCGTTCACCCCTTCGGCGACCAGCTTCATTGCATCGACATCAAGCCCAGAATCGGTTTCATCCAAGATGCACATGCGGGGTTCCAGCATGGCCATCTGCAGGATTTCATTGCGCTTTTTCTCACCACCCGAAAAGCCGACATTGACCGGCCGTTTCATCATATCGGCATCGATACGCAACTGTTTTGCCTTTTCGCGCACCAGTTTCAGAAAGTCGCCTGCCGAAAGTTCAGGCTCACCCCGGGTTCTGCGTTGGGCATTCACTGCGGTACGCAGAAACGTCATATTGCCGACGCCGGGAATTTCAACCGGGTATTGAAAGGCTAGAAACAAGCCTGCGGCGGCGCGGTCTTCTGGTTCCATGGCCAGCAGATCGGCACCCTCAAGGCTGGCGGTTCCTTCAGTAACCGCATAGCCCTCTTTGCCAGCCAGAACATAGGACAGGGTGGATTTACCAGAGCCGTTCGGCCCCATCACGGCATGCACCTGCCCTGCCGCTACGTTCAGATTGACGCCGCGCAATATCTGTTTGTCTTCCGTTTCAAGTTTAACGTGCAGGTTATTGATATGAAGCATATTTATCCTTTTGCAGGCAAAGGATTGCCGCTTGACTGAAGGGGGAATATGAAAAAGCAACGCCCGAAAGGCGTTGCTGCAAGGCCGGTTTACGGCGATTTACAAAACGAAGGTCTGACCGCGCCAGATGATCGAATTGGCCGGTGTTGCACTGACCACCTGTTCCACCCAGACGGGTGAAAACATGTCCGAAAACTGCGCCGGGTAGAAGTGCACGAGATTGTGAAAGCTGGCCACGCCCGCCAATACACCGATCGCGGCAAAGGGGGTGAATTTCAGCACCGGCATCCGCAGCAGATAGCCCGAAAACAGCGCTATGGCAAAAGCCAGACCGCCGTTCACCGCCATTGTCATGTCGACATTGTCTTGCGGCCCAGCAGCGCCCGTCACCACAAAGCGCAGGTAAAGCGCCACGCCAACTGCCAACACTCCTAAAACGCACGATATTGCGATGCCAAAGATCCCGAGCGGTTTTGCCGGAGTCGCCATGGCCTGTTTTTTCAGTTTCGAATTGGCTCTGGTATTGGCCATAACGGTGCCATCCACGCCGACGTATAGCGTTGATTTTGAACTGCCTATCCCGCTTTCGATCCGATTGAGGCGCGCCAGAAACTCGTTCTTCTGCCCTACTGTGGATATTGCAATCGTGGCCATCGTTACGCACCTTGAGGTTGAACTGACAGGTGCAGATAGCCGCCGAATCGTGGCGCAAATAAGAAAGAGTTGGGTTCATTTTACGCATTCGCAATCAACCTTACCCAACCGAGCCTTCAAGGCTGATCGCGACCAGGGCCTGTGCTTCCATTGCAAATTCCATCGGCAGGGTTTGCAGCACGTCTTTGACAAAACCGTTGACGACAAGCGCCACGGCCTCTTCTTCATTCATGCCGCGTGACCGGCAGTAGAACAGCTGATCATCATCGACCTTTGATGTGGTGGCCTCATGTTCGACGCGGGAGGAATTGTTCTTCACCTCGATGTAGGGCACTGTATGCGCGCCGCATTTATCGCCAATCAGCAAGCTGTCGCATTGGGTGTAATTGCGCGAATTGGTGGCTTTCGGGTGCATCGAGACAAGGCCACGATAGGTATTCTGAGCTTTACCTGCAGAAATGCCTTTCGACACAATCCGCGATTTGGTGTTTTTGCCCAAATGGATCATCTTGGTGCCGGTATCGGCCTGCTGCATGTTGTTGGCGATGGCGATGGAATAAAACTCGCCCTGAGACGCCTCGCCGCGCAGGATGCAGGACGGGTATTTCCAGGTGATGGCCGAACCGGTTTCCACTTGCGTCCACATCACACGTGCGCGGTCACCCCGGCAATCGGCGCGCTTGGTGACAAAGTTGTAGATGCCACCTTTGCCGTTCTCGTCACCGGGATACCAGTTTTGCACGGTGGAATATTTCACCTCGGCGTCTTCGAGGATAACGATTTCCACCACGGCGGCGTGCAACTGATGGGTGTCGCGTTTTGGTGCAGTACAGCCTTCCAAGTAGCTGACGTAACTGCCTTTTTCGGCAATGATCAGGGTGCGTTCAAACTGCCCGGTGTTTTCGGCATTGATGCGGAAATAGGTGGACAATTCCATCGGGCAGCGGGTGCCGGGCGGAATATAGACGAACGATCCGTCAGAGAAGACAGCACAGTTCAACGTGGCAAAGAAATTGTCGGAAGGTGGGACTACAGAGCCGATGTATTTCTGCACAAGTTCTGGGTGTTCACGAATGGCTTCGGACATGGAACAGAAAATGACCCCGGCGTTCGCGAGTTCAGCTTTGAACGTGGTGCCCACGGAAACGCTATCAAATACGGCGTCAACTGCCACTTTGCGGGGTTCAGAGTCACCTTCAACACCTGCCAGAAGCATTTGTTCTTTCAGCGGAATTCCAAGCTTGGCATAGGTCGCCAGCAGCTTTGGGTCAACATCGTCCAGACTTTTGGGTTTGACCGCCATGCTTTTGGGTTTGGCGTAGTAATATTGATCCTGGTAGTCGATTTCCGGATAGTTCAGCATGGCCCAACGCGGCTCGGTCATCTTGACCCAGCGCGCATAGGCCGCAAGACGCCAATCCAGCATCCACTGTGGTTCTTCGTTTTTGGCGGAAATCAGCCGCACGATATCTTCGGACAGGCCCTTGGGGGCATAGTCCATCTCGATCTCAGTTTCCCAGCCATGCTTGTAGGTGCCAGACATAGCCTGGACGGTTTCGATGGTTTCCCGGTCCACGCCATCGCGAACATCGAGGTCAATCACAGGGGTTTCCATCGCCGACATAGCACAACCTTTTTGTTTCTCTCAAAGGGCTTGCGCCCCTATCCTGCTTTACGGGCCAACACTTTTGCATACTGCGCCAGCCAGACATCGGCGAACCGCAAAACACTTTCCTCCATGACCCCGGGGCCAATGGATATACGGACGGCCTGCGCCGCCAGATCAGCGTCAAACCCCATTGCCTGCAGCACCCTGCTTGACCGCACTTTGCCCGACGAACAGGCAGGCCCCGCCGATACTGCAAACCCGGCCAGATCCATCGCCATCACTTGCGTCTCACCCTTCCAACCGGGGGCGATGAGGCACAAGGTATTGGGCAAACGTGGCCCGCTACTTCCTACCGAAATAGTCTGCTTTGCACGGCTCGACAATGCAGTTTCTAGAATATTTCTAACTTGCGCCACTTCGTCCCAGACGCCATTCGCCAGATCGAGTGCTGCGGCCTCTGCTGCAGCCCCAAAACCTGCAATACCCACCAGATTCTCGGTGCCAGCACGCCTGCCAATTTCTTGCCCTCCACCAAGGGATAGCGGCGAGATGTCAAGTCCGCTACGCACAATCAGGGCCCCCACACCTTTTGGCCCGCCAAATTTATGGGCCGAGACAATCGCCATATCCGCCCCGGACCAGGAAAAAGAGAAGGGAATGCGCCCGATTGCTTGCGTCACGTCAAGAAGCAAGCTGCCTGCCGACCACGCGCCATACATCCGGCGACCATCCCTCGGTTCTGGGGGCTGGGTAATCACACCAGTCTCGCTGTTTGCCAGTCCCATCGCCAGAACATTGTTCCCGGTCTCTGCGCCCGTCAGGTCAAAATGCGCCCACAGCGCGTCATGTGCCGTCGGGTCCACCATCACCGCACCATGCCCTCGCACCTGCGACAGCACCATCGCCGCTTCGGTTGCACCACTGGTAAACACCACCTGATCGGGTTGGCAGCCGACCGCTGCCGACACCTGCGCCCGGGCCCGTTCGATCAGCGCTTTTGCTGCGCGCCCCTCGGCATGGACCGACGACGGGTTGCCCACCAAATCCATCGCCTGCGCCATTGCCATACGTGCCTCAGGGCGCAACGGCGTCGTTGCATTCCAATCGAAATAGTGGCGCAGCCCAGTCATCCTCTAAGCCTCGTCTACCACACGCAAAAGCGACGGCACGGCGGGGCATGGCGTCATGTCATTCCCGATCACGTCAGACAGCCGGATCTGATGCAAGAACACATAGACATTCGCCGACAGGCTTTCCCAAAGACGGTTTGTCAGCGATTGCTCACGTGTGCCCGACACCCCCCCTGATGCCCCTGCCCCTGTATGCATGGCATCAACGGTTTCTTCGACCGCTTGCAGGATTTCGGAAATGCGAATGGCGTCGGGGTTGCGCGCCAAACGGTAGCCGCCACCGGGGCCGCGCACCGCCTCGACCAGACCGGCACGGCGCAACTTGACAAAAAGCTGTTCCAGATAGGGCAGCGATATATCCTGCCGCTTGGAAATTGCCGCAAGCGACACCATGTCATCGGTCTTGGCATTGGCCAGATCGGCCAATGCAACCATTGCGTAGCGACCTTTGGTCGATAGTTTCATCAAAGCCCCCGCCAAATCCATTGACGCGACCCTTAGGGCCGCTTAACTCAGACCGACACCGAGGCTGCGTTTGCGGCCTTTAGAATGGTTCTAGATTGACTGAGCGAAACTGTCAACAATCGCTCCAAAGAAAGAGACAGGCGACGCCCTATGCCCGAAGTAATTTTCGCTGGCCCCGATGGCCGTTTGGAAGGCCGCTATCATCCGCAAAAAGATCGCGATGCGCCGATTGCGATCGTCTTGCATCCGCATCCGCAATTCGGCGGCACGATGAACAACAAAGTGGTCTATAACCTGCATTATGCCTTCTACAAGCTTGGTTTCACCGTGCTGCGGTTCAACTTTCGCGGTGTGGGGCGCAGTCAAGGCGAGTATGATCTGGGTATTGGTGAGCTGTCAGATGCGGCATCCGCGCTGGATTATCTGCAATCCATGAACCCTAATGCCAAGCATTGCTGGGTCGCGGGTTTTTCGTTTGGCGCATGGATTGGCATGCAGCTTTTGATGCGGCGGCCTGAAATTACCGGTTTCATCTCTGTCTCGCCGCCGGCCAACATGTATGATTTCAGTTTTCTTGCCCCCTGCCCGTCGTCTGGCCTGATCATCAATGGCAGCGCAGACAAAGTGGCGCCGCCGAAAGACACGGTCAGTCTGGTGAACAAACTGCACGAACAAAAGGGCATCACCATCACCCACACCACGGTGGAGGGCGCGGATCACTTCTTCAAGGATGAAGAAGCGCACATGACCCCGATGATCGGCACCGTGTCAGACTATGTGAAACGGCGACTGGGCGAGGGTTCAAGGTGAGCGTCCTTGACGACATGGGCGATGAACTTGCCCGCGATGTGATTGCCGCCATGGAAGAACTGGGCGATGAGCGGTTCTTTGACAAAGTGTCAAAGGTTCTGCTCGACGCATCACCGACGATGCAAGAGGCGTTCCTGACCGCCTACCGGGTCCGCATCGCCGAAAAGCGGGGCCGCGCTTTCATTACGGCCGCGCTGAAAGCCAAACGCGAAGGCAAGGAAGCCCCCAAGATCCATATGGAAAGCAGCGGCGGGCATTGACCCTGCCCGGGGCCGTGTCCGATCGACCCTCAGCGACGATACAGGAAACAGCGCCCCGTGACCGCCCCATAGGGCAGCGGCAGTTCGACAAGTGTGGTAAAGTACATCCGGTCGCTTGAAACCATCACCCCGCCCCGCGCCAGCAGCGGTTCGATCAATGCGGAAACTCGCCGGGCGAAGGCCTCGTTCTTGTCGGCATTGTGCCCGCCCATGTCGGCATGAATCAGCGCCGCCACCGGCCCCATCCGGGCCAGAAACGCGGGCAGAGTTTCCAGAAAATCGCCCAGCACGATCCGGTCATCGGGCGGTGTCGACTGCGGATGAGAGGCAACTTCCCGGTCAAAGACGTAAATTTCGCGCCCGGGCAGATGGTTTTTCAGATGGTCATAGGTCCGGCCGTTGCCCAAGCCCAGTTCCAGCACCGGCCCTGACAGCTCCACGATCCGAGCTACCGCATCGTCGATGCAGGCGCGCTGCGACACCATCCGGTCGATGAAAAGGTCAAGACGGCTCATGGCGTGTTCCTTCCAGGGTGACGCGGGTCTACCGTGTTTCCTGCCCTGGAAGAAGCCTCCCGAACAGGCGCTCTCCAAGTGTTGATAGATTTAGGTATACCTTTGCATACCTTCTTCCGTGCAACCGACTTTTCAGCTATGGCTGGCGCAGCGAATCCACAAAAAGGGCCGGACATGACGAAAATCAAAGTCGCCAATCCCGTTGTTGAACTTGACGGCGATGAAATGACCCGGATCATCTGGCATTTCATCAAGCAAAAGCTGATCCTGCCCTATCTGGACATTGACCTGAAATATTTTGATTTGGGGATCGAGGAACGCGATCGCACCAACGATCAGATCACCATCGACAGCGCCATGGCGATCAAGCAGCACGGCGTCGGCGTCAAATGCGCGACCATCACGCCGGATGAGGCACGGGTCGAAGAATTCGGCCTGAAACAGATGTGGAAATCGCCCAATGGCACCATCCGCAACATTCTGGGCGGGGTGATTTTCCGCCAGCCAATCATCTGCACCAATGTGCCGCGTCTTGTACCGGGCTGGACCCGGCCAATCGTGGTAGGTCGCCATGCTTTTGGCGATCAGTACCGCGCCACAGATTTCCGTTTTCCGGGGCCCGGCAAGCTGACCATGAAATTCGTCGGCGACGATGGCACCGTAATCGAGAGGGACGTCTATTCTGCGCCTTCGGCCGGTGTCTACATGGGCATGTACAACCTTGATGACAGTATCTGCGACTTTGCCCGGGCGTCGCTGAACTATGGCCTCAACCTTGGCTGGCCGGTCTATCTTTCGACCAAGAACACCATTCTCAAGGCCTATGACGGCCGCTTCAAGGATCTGTTCCAGCAGATCTACGAGGCTGAGTTTGCCGAAGCATTCAAAGCCAAGGGCATCGTCTATGAACACCGCCTGATTGACGATATGGTTGCATCGTCGATGAAATGGTCGGGCGGCTATGTCTGGGCCTGCAAGAACTATGACGGCGATGTGCAATCCGATCTGGTGGCACAGGGCTTTGGGTCGCTGGGCATGATGACAAGCGTGTTGATGACGCCCGATGGCAAAATCGTTGAGGCGGAGGCCGCACATGGCACCGTCACCCGGCATTTCCGCCAGCACCAGCAGGGCAAGGAAACCTCGACCAATTCGGTGGCCTCGATCTATGCTTGGACCGGCGGGCTGAAACACCGCGCGAAACTTGATGACAACGCCCCCTTGATGCGCTTTGCCGAGACGCTGGAAAAAGCCACTGTGGACACGGTCGAAGACGGCCATATGACCAAAGACCTGGCCCTGCTTGTCGGTCCCGATCAGAAATGGCTGACCACGATCGGCTATCTGGAGAAGGTTGATGATTACCTGAACAAGGCCCTGAAGGGCTGAATATCTCGGCAAAAAGCGGGATCGGCAGCCGCCGATCTCGCTTTTTGTCCGCCGGCTTGGCAGTAACGCCCAAACCTGCGCCTGTCTTCTGAGCGTTGCTTTTTTCGATCTATGCTGAAGTCCGCAGCCAAGCTGGGCGGCAGCGCCTGTTGTTCAGGCTACGGCTTCCTTTTCGCCTAAATACTCACCCTTGAATCTGGACACTATTCTTGCCAGAAGACGTCTATGACCACCCTTCCGGATATCTTGTGTATTGGCTCTGTCCTGTGGGACGTGATCGGCCGGTCCCCCACGTCGATGCGGCTGTCGTCAGATGTGCCGGGCCGCATCTCACAGCAGCCGGGCGGCGTCGCGATGAATATCGCGGTCACCCTGCGCCGCTTCGGTTTGACCCCCGCCTTGTTGTCTGCCATCGGACGGGACGCCACCGGCAGCGATCTGATCGCGGCCTGTGCCCGCATGGGCTTGCTGACCGACCATATCTATCGCTCGGACGATTTGCCCACGGATCGTTACATGGCCATCGAAGGTGCCAATGGCCTGATTGCCGCCATCGCCGACGCCCATTCACTTGAGGCGGCAGGCGACAAGATCTTGCGCCCGCTGGCGGACGGCCGCCTTGGCAGTGCGGCCGCCCCCTACCCGGGCCAGATCGCGCTTGACGGCAATCTGACGCAATCGCTGCTTGCCGATATCGCCACGTCGCCGCTGTTTGCCAAAGCCGACCTGCGGATTGCGCCTGCAAGCCCGGGCAAGGCCAAACGCCTGTTGCCTTTGCTGTCGCAGCCCCGTGCTACCATCTACATGAACCTCGAAGAGGCCGCATTGCTGGCCAAGACCAGGTTCCCTGATGCGGCCCACGCGGCCCAAGGCCTGCTTAGCCGGGGTGCCGCACGGGTGCTGGTCACCAATGGTGGCCATGCTACAGCCATGGGTGGCCCCGACGGCGTGATCACCGATACCCCGCCGCCCGTGCTTGTCACCCGGGTCACTGGTGCGGGCGATACCTTCATGGCGGCCCATATCGTCGCTGAGCGGCGCGGGGCCACCCCCGCCGAGGCCCTGTCGCAGGCGCTACGGACAACTGCCGACTACGTTTCAGGTGAGATCGGAACATGACCCTGCCAATCACATTTACTGCCGAGATCACCGCAGCCTTGGCGGACAACCGCCCCGTTGTGGCGCTTGAATCCACCATCATCACGCATGGCATGCCCTTTCCGCAAAATGTGGAAACCGCCCGACGGGTTGAAGCAGAACTGCGCGCTTATGGCGCGGTGCCTGCAACCATCGCCGTGATGGATGGCCAGATCCATATCGGACTGACCCCAGCCGCGCTGGATGCTCTGGGGCAGGCCAGAAATGTGATGAAAGTGTCACGCGCCGATCTTGCCGCGTGTCTGGCCAGCCACAGAACCGGGGCAACCACTGTCGCCGCTACCATGATCTGCGCCAATCTGGCCGGGATCGAAGTCTTTGCAACAGGCGGCATTGGCGGGGTTCATCGCGGTGCGGAAACCAGCTTTGACATATCGGCCGACCTTCTGGAACTGGCGCAAACCCCGGTCACGGTCGTCGCCGCCGGTGCAAAGGCCATACTGGACATCGCCAAAACACTGGAAGTGCTGGAAACCCACGGTGTCCCGGTCATCGCTTATCAGCAAGCGGATTTCCCGGCGTTCTGGTCACGATCATCTGGCCTGCCGGCCCCGCTGTCGATGGACACCCCAGCGCAGATCGCCGCCGCCCACCTGATGCGGCGCAAACTGGGATTGCAGGGCGGCCAACTTGTCGCAAATCCGATCCCCCATACCGACGAGATCCCGCGTGCCGAAATAACCCCGATCATCGAGGCCGCGTTGGCTGACGCCGCAGCAAAGGGCATCACAGCAAAATCGGTGACGCCATTTTTGCTGCAGCGCATCTTCGAGTTGACCAAGGGCCGATCGCTGACTGCCAATATCGCCCTTGTGCTGGCAAATGCCCGACTGGCCGCTGCAATTGCCGCAGAACTTGCAGAAATGCGCGGCAAAACCTGACCAACGCGTAAAGCCGCAATCTTTGTCATTGTTGCCGGGGCAGCGGTTGCGTACATTCGCCGCGCCACATGGGACGAATAGATGCCAGATGACGCTTTGATCCCGCCGACACCGCGCAAAAAGGCCGGTGGTCTGCGTACCAGCTTTCTGACCGGTCTTGTGGTTGTGCTGCCCGTCGGGCTGACGATCTATGTGATCTGGTCGGTCGTAGGCTGGATTGACAGCTGGATTTTGCCGCTGATCCCCGCCTCCTGGCAACCCGAGGCCTTGCTGCGCACCTATTTTGGCGAAGATTTCAGCTTCAGCCTGCGCGGCGTCGGTGTGATTGTGTTTTTCCTTTTCACAATCCTGGTCGGCTGGATCGCCAAGGGCCTGATCGGCCGATCGGTGATCAACGAGGCGGAACGGCTGGTCAACCGGATGCCGCTGGTCAGTTCTGTCTACACTGGCATCAAACAGATCGCCGAAACGGTTTTCGCCAAAACCGAAAAGAATTTTGATCGCACCTGTCTGGTGCAATTTCCCCGCCCCGGCGTCTGGGCAGTGGGCTTTGTCGCAGCCCCACCTAAAGGCGAAATTGCAACACGGCTGCCCGATACCGAAAACATGATAACGGTATTTGTCGCCCTTACCCCGCTGACATCGGGCTTTTTGGTCTATGTGCCTGCCCGTGACGTGATCATGTTGGACATGACGCTGGAAGAAGCGTTCAAATTGGTCATCTCGGCCGGGCTCGTCTATCCCAATGGCAAAGAGCAGCCCCCGCTGTCGCTGCCCCGGCAATAGGCACACTATCGGATTGGTCCCGGCTGCTAAAGCGCCGTCCAGCCGCCATCCATGCTGATTGTGGTGCCGGTGATCTGGTTTGCGTGAGCCGAGCAGAGAAAGACCACGGCCCCGCCCAGCTCTTCGGTGGTGGCAAACTGACGTGACGGCTGGCGCGCCAGCATCACCTCGCGCAGCACGGTTTCGCGGTCCATGTTGTGCATCTTCATCTGATCGGGGATCTGCGCTTCAACCAAGGGAGTCAACACATAGCCGGGGCAGATGGCATTGCAGGTGATCCCTTGCCCCGCCGTTTCAAGTGCCACGGTTTTGGAAAAGCCGACCAGCCCGTGCTTGGCTGCGACATAGGCCGATTTGAACGGGCTTGCCGTCAGACCATGCGCCGATGCGATGTTGATCACCCGCCCCCAGCCTTTGGCCCGCATCAATGGCAGCGCCACCGCCGTGGTGTGAAAGGCCGAAGACAGATTGATAGCAAGCACGGCATCCCATTTGTCGACAGGAAAACTTTCAATCGGGGCGACGTGCTGGATACCGGCGTTGTTGACCAGAATGTCGCAGCCCCCGGCCTTGTCCACCAAAGCCCGGCAGGCGGCACCATTCGACATGTCAGCGGCAATATAGATGACCTTGGTCTTGTGGGCGGCGGCAAGACCGGCTGCCAAGGCATGGTCTTCTGCGCGGTCGGTGAAGGAATTGATCACCACCTCGGCACCGGCCATCGCAAGAGCGGTGGCGATCCCAAGCCCTATGCCGGACGTCGATCCGGTAACGATTGCGGTTTTCCCCTTCAGCGTCATCATTGCCTCCTGTGTGGCGATTGCGGCAAGATACAGGCTACGCGCGCAAAAGGAACCCGGCTGGCAGGCAAGGCCACATATCTGCGGGCAAAAAAAAACGCCGGCACAAGGCCGGCGTAAAGTTATTGAGGCAGGTTTCATACAGGCAAGAAACCTATCGAGCAGTGCCCTCGTTATACGCATAAGCCCGCCGCAGGCCAAGTTAAAAGTTTGAATTGCCCGAACGGCTTGCATACTGTGCAAGACAGCAAAGCTGCATGTGTAAGCTAGGGTGGGGCAATGACGGCAAAAATTATTCAGACGATGCGGGCAGTTGGCATGGCGGCGTTGCTGGTGTCACTGGCGCAGACCGCCATGGCAGAACCCCGACACGGTATAGCTATGTATGGCGACCCTGCCCTTCCACCCGATTTTGTGTCTTTGCCCTATGCCAACCCGGAGGCCCCAAAGGGCGGCAAGATCATCTTTGGCGAGGCGGGTGGCTTTGACAGCCTGAACCCCTTCATCGTCAAAGGACAGGCACCCGCGGGTGTAGCTCTGCTTACGGTTGAGACGTTGTTGGGCAGGTCATATGACGAACCTTTCACGCTTTACGGGCTGTTGGCCGAATCGATCGATACCGATGAAGCCCGCAGCTATGTCGAATTCACATTGCGCGAAGGTGCCCGATTCGCTGATGGCAGCCCGGTCACGCCCGAAGACGTGCTCTGGTCGTTCGAAAAACTGGGGGTGGACGGCCAGCCGCGCTATGCCGCCGCTTGGGGCAAGATTGCGACATCAAAAATCACTGGGCCTAGATCCATCCGCTTTACCTTCAATGTGGAGGACCGCGAACTGCCGCTGATCCTGGGCCTGCGCCCGATCCTGAAAAAGGCGCAATGGGAGGGGCGTGATTTCACCGAAACAACCCTTGAAGCGCCAATCGGTTCAGGGCCCTATACTGTCGGTGAATTCGAACCCGGCCGGTTCATCTCATTCGTGAAGAATCCCGACTGGTGGGGGCGTGACATCGCGTTTTACCGCGGCCTGCACAATTTCGACGAGGTACGGTACGAGTTTTTCGGGGATGGCGGCGTCGTCTTCGAGGCCTTCAAGGCCGGCGATATCACCACCTACCGCGAAACCAACGCGCCCAAATGGGCAACCAACTACAGCTTTGCCGCCGTCACTGCGGGCGAGGTCGTGAAATCCGAAATACCTCATCACCGGCCGTCTGGGATCGAAGGACTGGTGTTCAACACCCGCAAACCGATCTTTGCCGATTGGCGTGTTCGCGATGCCCTGATCCACGCCTTCAACTTTGAATTGGTCAATAGCACGATCACCGGCGGCAGTCAGCCGCGCATCACGTCGTATTTTTCAAATTCAGACCTTGGCATGACCCCAGGCACGTCAGCAACCGGGGCGGTCAAGTCCCTGCTTGCCCCATTTGCCGAGGCTGTGCTGCCCGGCGCGATGGATGGCTACGCCCTGCCAGTGTCGGATGGGTCTGAGGCAAACCGTACCAATATCCGCATTGCGACCAAATTGCTGGAAGACGCGGGTTGGAGCGTGCAGAACGGTATCTTGACCAATGCCGCTGGCGAGCCGTTCAACTTTGAGATCTTGCTGGTCAACGGTGCGGATGAATTGATCAGCATCGCCAGCATCTATGTCGAAGCCCTGAAGCGGCTTGGCATCGCGGCAAAGGTGACAACCGTTGATGCGGCCCAGTACAAGGAACGCACCAACGCCTATGATTTCGACATGACGCATTATATCCGGTCGCTGTCGCTGTCACCGGGCAATGAGCAAACCCTGTATTGGGGATCCGCCGGGGTGACAGAGCCTGCGACGCGCAACTGGATGGGGATGAATTCACCGGCGGCAGAAGCAATGATTTCAACCTTGCTGTCGTCGAAGTCGCGCGATGATTTCGTTGCGGCAGCGCAGGCGCTTGACCGCGTGCTGACCACTGGCCGGTATGTCATCCCAATCTGGTATGCCGATATCTCGCGGCTGGCGCATCGCAAAGAATTGAAGTTCCCTGAACGCCTGCCGCTTTACGGCGACTGGCTGGGCTTTCAGCCCGAGGTCTGGTGGTATCAAAATTAAAAAACACACAGGGAAGATATGAAAAAACTGTTCCTCATTCTGGCGCTGACTGCTGTTTCTGGCTGTGCGACCGTCGAAGGCATCGGGCGCGACATCTCGGGCGGGGCAAACCGGGTCAATGGCTGGATAAACTGATCGGATCGGCCCATCGATCGGCGTGGCATACCGCGGCCGGGGGGAATACCTGCGGGCCCGTCGGTTGCGCCAATCCGGGGCGGCCTTTCGGGGGATCGATCAGGATTTGGGTTTGGCCACTTTTTCCGCCAGGCCTCGTGCGATGCTGAAGGCGCCCTTGATCCGCTCGGCCTCGGTCTTCCAGTCTTGTGCCAGAACGATCTTGTTGTCGCGCACCCGCGCACCGCCGGACTGGGCCTGAATGAATTCAACCAACCCGGCGGGATTGGCGAATTTGTCATTGTGAAACTGCACGGTCGCCCCCCTTGGCCCTGCATCCAGCCGTGAAATACCCGCCCGTTTGCACATCGCCTTGATGCGGATCACCAGCATCAGGGTGTTCACTTCGCGCGGCAGCGGGCCAAAGCGGTCAATCAGTTCGGCGGCAAAGCCTTCTAGCTCAACCTTGCTGGCAAGACCGGACAAGCGGCGATAAAGCCCGAGACGCAGGTCAAGATCCTGAACATAGGTTTCCGGGATCAGCACTGGAACGCCAAGATTGATCTGCGGCGCCCATTGATCATCGGCCACGCTCAGGCCCTGCAATTCACCCGACTTTATCTTGGCAATGGTTTCTTCCAGCATGGTCTGGTACAACTCGTACCCCACCTCGCGGATATGGCCTGACTGTTCTTCCCCCAGCAGATTGCCTGCACCGCGCAAATCCAGATCATGACTGGCCAGGTTGAAGCCGGCACCAAGGCTGTCGAGCGAGCCTAGCAGACGCAGTCGCTTGCTGGCTTGTGGGGTCAGCTTGGCGCGCGGCTTGGTGGTGACAAAGCAATAGGCGCGGGTCTTGGCACGCCCCACCCTGCCCCGGATCTGATAAAGCTGGCTTAGCCCAAACATATCGGCCCGGTGCACGATCATGGTGTTGGCAGTGGGGATATCAAGCCCGGATTCGACGATGCTGGTGGCCACCAGCACATCGAACCGGCCATCATAGAAGGCATTCATCTTTTCATCCAGATCGCCCGCTGCCAATTGGCCATGGGCCACGACAAAGCTGACTTCCGGCACATGGTTGCGCAAGAAATCCTCAACCTCATGGATATCGGAAATGCGTGGCACCACATAGAACGATTGCCCGCCGCGGTAGAGTTCGCGCAGCAAGGCCTCGCGGATGGTGATGGTGTCAAATTCCGAGACATAGGTACGGATCGCCAGCCGGTCCACCGGTGGGGTCGCAATGATCGACAGATCCCGCACCCCGGTCAGCGACAGTTGCAATGTGCGCGGGATCGGCGTCGCAGTCAGCGTCAGCACATGTACTTCTGACCGCATCTCTTTCAGGCGTTCCTTGTGCGTTACGCCAAAATGCTGCTCTTCGTCGATGACCAAAAGACCCAAGGTTTTGAAACGGATGCCCTTGGCCAGCAAAGCATGGGTGCCGATGCAGATATCGACCGACCCATCTTCCAACCCGGCGCGTGTGGCGTTGGCGTCTTTTAATGTAACAAACCGTGACAAAGGTTTGATATTGATAGGAAACCCCCGAAACCTTTCGACAAAGCTGCGATGATGCTGGCGCGCCAGCAGTGTGGTCGGGCAAACCACCGCGACCTGCATCCCCGCCATTGCCGCCACAAAGGCCGCCCGCATTGCAACTTCGGTCTTGCCAAAGCCGACATCGCCCACGATCAGCCGGTCCATTGGCGAGCCTTTTTCAAGGTCGGCGATCACGTCAGATATCGCAGTCAGCTGATCATCGGTCTCGGTATAGGGAAAGCGGGCTGAGAAGGCTTCCCACATGGCATGCGGCGTTTCCAGAATCGGGGCATGCCGCAGGGCACGCTCGGCCGCGATCCGCATCAGACGATCGGCGATTTCACGGATACGGGCCTTCAGCTTGGCCTTCTTGGCCTGCCACGCGCCGCCGCCCAAACGGTCAAGCAACCCGTCTTCATGGCCAAACCGGCTGAGAAGCTCGATATTCTCAACCGGCAGATAAAGCTTGGCGCCCTCGGCATATTCGATGCTCAGGCATTCATGCGGGGCTTTCAGCGCGATAATGGTTTCAAGGCCCAGAAAACGCCCGACGCCATGTTCGACATGCACAACAAGATCGCCCGGCGAAAGACTGTCCACCTCACGCAGGAAGTTTTCGGCCTTCTTGCGCTTGCGCGGTTTGGTGATCAGCCTGTCACCCAACACATCCTGTTCCGAAATGACGCAAAGACCGGGGGCGGTAAAGCCGTGCTCCAACGCCCAAACGATCAGATAAAGGTCTCCCTTGCCACCGGGCAGGTCGCGGAAATCCCGCAGCAAGTGCTGCTCCTTAAGGCCTTGTTCCTGCAGCAGCCCTTGGAGCCGTTCCCGCGCACCATCGGACCAGCTGGCGATGACCACATGCCGATCTTGACGTTCTACCTTGATATGATCCGCCAGAGACTTGAAAAGACTGATAGTTTCTATCTGTCGCTCTGGGGCAAAGTTCCGACCCATCCGGCCACCCGCATCCAGCACGCCCGGGCCCGGTGATTGCGGCAAAGGTGATAACTGGATCACCCGGTGCGGGGCCAAGCAAGCCTCCCAGGCGGCGTCGTCAAGATAAAGCAGCAAGGGGGCGACCGGCTTATAGACCGTATCCATCCGGCCTTTTGCGCCTAGCGCTTCGCGGCGGGCATCATATTGATCGTCGATACTGTTCCACCGTGCCAGTCTGGCGGCCGTCACCTGATCGTCCAGCATGACGGACGCCGCGGGCAAGTAATCAAACAGGGTTTCAAGGCGATCGTGGAAATACGGCAACCAGTGTTCCATGCCTTGATGTTTGCGCCCCGCACTGACCGCTTCATACAAAGGATCGTCACTGCCAGCCGACCCGAATTCGATCCGGTAATTTTGCCGGAACCGGGTAATTGCGGTTTCATCCAGGATCACCTCGCTGACCGGCGAAAAGTCGACCGACGTCAGCTTTTCAATCGTGCGCTGGCTTTCGGGATCGAACCTGCGCGCGCCGTCCAGCACATCCCCGAAGAAATCAAGCCGCACTGGCCCCCCCGGACCGGGCGGATAGATATCCACGATCCCCCCCCGGATGGCGTAGTCGCCAGGCTCGGTCACCGTTGATGTCGGCGAAAACCCCATCCGGGCCAGAAAGCCCTTCAACGCGGCTTCGTTCACCCGTGTTCCAACATCGGCGCGAAACGACGATGCCAGCAAAAGGTCTTTGGCAGCAATGCGTTGCGTTGCGGCATTCAGAGTTGTCAACAAGACGAACGGGCCGGCGATACCTGAGGCCAGCGCCGCCAGAGTGGCCATGCGCCGGGCCGAGATATCGGGATTGGGCGAGACACGGTCATAGGGCAGGCAATCCCACGCGGGCAGATCCAGCACCACAAAACCCGGCGCCAGAACCGCAAGCGCCGTGCGCATGGCCTCCATACGTTTGTCGTCACGCGCGACATGGATGACCGGGTGCCCACGCTCGGCCTCTTTGGCCAGAAGCCTCGCGTCAAAGCCTTCGGGCGCCCCGCCCAGTGTCAGAACCGCGCTACGCAGGGGGCTTGTGGCGGACGCACCAATGGCTGACGGCGACGGCTTCATCAATTTCCTAGAACGCCGATGTTCATATTTTGCCACATGCCCCACATCGAGGTGATGAAGATGGCAAACATGCCGATGACCTGGGTGGAAAGGCGGTGGCGCGACAAGCGGCGCAGCAGATTCGCGCCGGTATTTTCACCGCGCTGGATGCGCAACGCGGTGCGGACTGTCAGCGCGCCCACCAGACACATCGGCACCAACATGCAACTGACCGCTTGGGCAAATTCAATCTGATAGACAAAGCCAAGCACGATCAGCGCCGACACGACAGCAGCCGTGATGCCCACCAGTATCAGCCCTGCCGTCCCTGCTATGTAAAGGATCCGGGTGACATTGATGGCCACCAGCGTTTCAAGATCGTCCAGACTGGCCCCGCCAAGACGTCTCGCGCGCTGAATCATGTCATGCGGAACGCCAATGACCCAGTGGCTGGTCGAAGACCATAGCACGGCAAGAGCTATCCAATACCAAAGATTGGAAAAGGATCGCATGTCGATCAACTCAAATACCGTTTGATACCAATCCAACTTTACGCCCCTTTATTCGACGCGGCGAACCACGCTTGCCTGTTCTGGCGCATTCCTACCCTTGAGATGCGCGCTTTTCCATGGCAGGCAGAGGGATATTTCGCAAGTGTTCAGGAACATCATGCTGCCAACCATTGCCCCCCATCCGGCCTTGCGGTTTCGCCGTTTGCGCAAAAGCGCGGCTTTGCGGGCGCTTGCACAGGAAAATACCCTGTCAGTGGGCGATTTGATCTGGCCTGTTTTCGTGCGCGACGGTGTGGGTGTACGCGAGCCGATCGCCTCAATGCCCGGGGTGGATCGACTGTCGATTGATCTGGTGGTCAAAGCGGCAGAAGAAGCGGCGCGTCTTGGCATTCCGGCGATCTGCCTCTTTCCCTATACCGACCCGGCCCTGAAGACCGAAGATTGCGCCGAGGCCTGGAACCCCGAAAATCTGGCAAACCGGGCAATCAGGGCGATCAAGGCGGCGGTGCCTGAGATTGCGGTGATGACCGACGTGGCGCTTGACCCTTACAATGCCAATGGCCACGACGGCCTGGTCCGCGACGGTGTCATTCTGAACGACCCGTCAGTCGAGGCACTGGTCCGCATGGCCTTGGTACAGGCCGAGGCCGGGGCAGATATTCTTGGCCCGTCAGACATGATGGACGGCCGCATCGGTGCGATGCGGGCAGCCCTTGAGACGGCGGGCCACCGGGATGTAGCGATCCTGTCGTATGCCGCCAAATATGCCTCGGCTTTTTACGGCCCGTTCCGGGATGCCGTCGGGGCATCGGGTGCGCTGAAGGGGGACAAGAATACCTATCAGATGAACCCGGCCAATTCGGACGAAGCTTTGCGGCTTGTTGCCCGCGATCTGGCGGAAGGGGCCGACATGGTGATGGTCAAGCCCGGTATGCCCTATCTGGATATTTGTCGGCGCGTCAAAGACACCTTTGGCGCCCCCACCTATGCCTATCAGGTGTCGGGTGAATATGCGATGATCAAGGCCGCAGCCGCGCAAGGCTGGATTGACGGTGAACGGGTCATGCTGGAAAGCCTGATGGCTTTTCGCCGGGCCGGCTGTGACGGTGTCTTGACTTATTTTGCCCCCGAAGTTGCCCGCATCCTGCGCCGCTAGCCCGAAGGCATGCGCAATCGCTTGCCAATGGCGCATATCAGCGATGACAGCGGCGGCAAGAACCGCTATATGTAGCGAATGGGGCCGCAAGAGCCCCACCCACATGGGCCGGACGCTGCGGTTGTGCAGCACAACGGCGCGCAGCGAGGCACCAACATGACCGTAATTTCACGACGCATATTTCTGGGAACCGCCGGATCAGCCGTACTGTTGACCGCCGCATGCGGCAATGGAATCGGCAGCGATGGCGGCCAGAAGATCGACGCCCGCGTTGATGCAACGCAAAACTTCCTGTTCTCGCGCTTTCCCGGCACCCAGGACCTGGCGAGCCGCGCCGCCGGGGTGCTTTACATCCCGCTGGTGACTGAAGCAGGTTTTGGTGTTGGCGGCGGCTTTGGTCGTGGGGCGTTGCGGATCAACAATGCGACGGTCGACTATTATTCCACTGCCAAAGCCACTTTCGGCTTTCAGATCGGAGCGCAGCAATATGCCCATGCGTTGTTTTTCATGACTGAACCCGCCTTGTCCGACTTCCGCCGTGGCAAGGGTTGGGCTGCAGGCGCTGACATCCGTTATGCCACGCCGGAACAGGGTGCCAGCATCGGCAAGGAAACCACCGAGCTGGATCCGGTTGTGGCGCTGGTCTTTGGTCAGCAGGGCTTGATTGCCGGGGCGACCTTGTCAGGCACCAAATATAGCCGGATCATTCCATAGGGCCGGTTTCGCGGATCAGCCGGATGCCTTCGGCGAGGATATTTTACCCAAAATGAAGATGGCGGGGCGCGGTACTTTGCCCCATCATCGCAGGCGGCGGATCAGGGACGACGTGTCGCCCCGGCCACCGCCCATCAGTTGCACGTCCTTGTAGAACTGATCGATCAGCGCCGTTACCGGCAGGCTTGCGCCGATCTGGTCGGCGGTGGCGAGACAGATTGCCAGATCCTTGCGCATCCAATCGACGGCAAAACCGAAATCGAATTCATCCGCCAGCATGGTTTTGTGCCGATTTGCCATTTGCCAACTGCCCGCAGCGCCCTGGGCGATCACTTCGACCACAGCGGCCCCATCGAGGCCAGCCTTTTGACCAAAGGCAAGCGCTTCGGACAGACCCTGCATCAGGCCCGCGATGCAGATCTGGTTCATCATCTTGGCCAATTGGCCGGCACCACTGTCGCCCAGACGGCGACAGATGCGGGCATAAGCGGCCATCACAGGCTCGGCTGCGTCATAATCCACAAGGTTGCCGCCGCACATGATCGACAGCGCGCCATTCTGCGCCCCTGCCTGACCCCCTGAAACCGGCGCATCGACAAAGCCTAAACCCAGGCTTGCGGCCAGAGCAGACAATTCGCGCGTGACCTGCGCCGAAACCGTGGTGTGATCGACAAAGATGGCCCCGGTCTTCATTCCGGAAAAGGCGCCATCGGGGCCCGCGCACAATTGGCGCAAATCGTCATCATTGCCGACGCAAGCCATCACCAGATCGGCCCCTGCCGCCGCCGCCGCCGGGGTCACGCCCATCCGACCTTTGTGTTGCGCCACCCAGGCCTCGGCCTTGGCTGTGGTCCGGTTGTAGACCGTGACGCCATGCCCCTTGGCGGCCAGATGCCCGGCCATCGGGTAGCCCATTACCCCCAACCCCAGGAACGCTATCTGCACCATGATCTGACCCCTCGTCATTGCCCTTTTGACTGTGATGAACTAGGAAACCATTCACCCGACGGCGTCAAGAACAGGCCAAGCAATGATCATAGCCTTTCGTTGGCTGCTTCGAATTTTTACCGCGATGGTCGTGGCATCCGTGCTGGCTTTGGTGGTTGCCTATTACATTCTTGGCAGGTCCTTGCCCGATTATTCGGCTGACTTCGCCGTGTCGGGCCTCGATGGGCCGGTTGAAATTGTGCGAAACAACAACAATGTGCCGCATATCTTTGGCAAAACGGATGATGATGTCTATTTCGCCCTCGGCTTTGCCCATGCGCAAGACCGACTTTGGCAAATGACAATGCTGCGGCGCACAGCACAGGGGCGCCTGTCTGAATTGTTCGGCCAGCGGACCTTGAAGATAGATGAATTGCTGCGTCGATATGATCTTTACACCCTCGCGCAGTCGTCAGTCGCGGCCCAGGACGACCCTACAAAGGCGGCGCTGATCGCCTATTCACGCGGTGTCAACGCCTGGATCGGGCAGATAAATCAGAACGCTCTTGGCCGTGGTGCCCCGGAGTTCTTTCTGTTTTCCAATGAGATTGCCGCCTGGCAGCCCGCTGATTCCATCGCGATCATCAAATTGATGGCGCTGCAGTTGTCTGCGCATCTGGAGTTTGAGGTGCTGCGCGCGAGGGTGTCATTGCTGCTGTCAGATGACAGGCTGCGCGACATACTGCCTGATGACACGGGTGCCGGAATTACCGCCCTGCCCGATTATGCAAGCCTAATGCCCGACCTTGCGCCAAACGTGATGGCCCCGCAATATGCGCTGGGCCCTTTGTCGCCATTTCCGTCGCGCGCGCTTGCCGGGGCGTCAAACGCCTGGGCGGCGGCCCCCGACAGATCGGCAGTGGGCGGCTCACTTTTGGCCAATGATCCGCATCTGGGCTTCACTGCACCGACCATCTGGTATCTTGCACGGATGGAACTGACCACTGGCGGCGTCATCGGCGCGACACTTCCCGGGGTGCCCGCGATCCTGATCGGGCGGTCCGACCGGCTGGGCTGGGGTGTCACCTCTAGTTATCTTGATGATCAGGATGTCATCATCGAAAAGCTGAACCCCGCCAACCCCGAGGAGTATGAGACCCCCGACGGTTTCGTTCCGTTTGAGACCCGCCGGTCCATCGTGACAATCAAGGACGCCGATCCGGTGACGATTACATTGCGTTGGTCCAGAAGCGGCCCGATCTTGCCCGGATCGCATTATAATCTGGGGTCGATCACACCGGCGGGCCATGTGGCGGCCTTGTCCTGGACCGCTCTTAGCGCCAAGGATACGTCGATGACAGCGTCCATCCGCCTGATGCGGGCGGGGTCAGTTGATGAAGCCATTGAGGCCGGGAAGCTGTTTATCGCGCCGTCGCAAAACCTGATGTTGGCCGATGCTCGCGGCGTGGCGATGCAGACCGTTGGCGCAATGCCGGCACGCGACGCCGCAAGCCAGACCAAGGGCAGGTTGCCCGCTCCGGGCTGGGTGGGTGCCAATCGCTGGATCGGAGTTCTGCCATACGACGACAATCCCCGGGTTATCGCCCCACCTACCGGCTTGCTTGGCAATACCAACAACAAGACCGTGGACCGCCCGTTTCCAAAGCATGTCAGTTTTGAATGGGGCGATTCACAGCGTATTCAACGCTGGCTGTCGTTGATGAAAACCCGCGAAGTTCACACCCGCGAAAGCTTTATCGAAGCGCAGCAAGATACCGTCAGCTTTACAGCGCGATCCTTGCTACCACTGGTGGGGGCCGATTTATGGTTCACCGGCGAACCGGCCCCCGAAGGCACGCCTGAGCGGTTTCGCCAGAAGGCTCTGGCCATTCTTGCCGAATGGAATGGCGAGATGAATGAACATCTGCCAGAACCGCTAATCTACATGGCCTGGTTGCGGGCTTTGCAGGATCGCCTGATCCGTGATGAAATCGGGCCATTGGCGGATGAATTTCTGCATATCGAGCCGGTTCTGATCGACCGGGTGTTTCGCGATACGGATGGTGCTGCGGTCTGGTGTGACATCTTGCAATCTGCTGCCATCGAAACCTGCCCCGAACTGGCGCGTATCGCGTTGGACGAAGCCCTGCTTCGGCTGAAGGAACGCCATGGGGATGGCATCGAAAGTTGGCGCTGGGGTGATGAGCATCAGGCCACCCATGACCATCCGGTCTTGGGCGAGGTGCCGATCCTGCGCCATTTCGTCAACCTGCGTCAATCCACCAGCGGCGATGACAACACCCTGCTGCGCGGGGTGACCAAGGGAACCGATCCGGACCCGTTTCTGAACGTGCATGGCGCGGGCTACCGGGGGGTCTATGATTTTGCCGACCCTGACAGTTCGGTGTTCATAACCGCAACAGGGCAATCGGGGCATCCCTTGTCACGCTATTACGACGATCTGGGCGAGATGTGGCGGCGCGGCGAATATATCCCGATGTCGCTTGATCCCGAACTTGCACGGGCGGCGGCGGTCGGCACGACGCACCTGATACCGCTGCCTTGATACGCCTTCGTCTTCGTCGATTAAAAATCCTGAAACCGAATGGCTGAGGATTGACCTTTTCCGGAAAAGAAGCGACGTAGCGCAACAATATTACAAAACAGCAACGCACGAGGATTGATCATGTCGGGATCATTTGACGCATGGATCGGTCGCAGTGAAGAGGCAACCGATACGATTTCCCCGCGTCAGGCCCGGCAAATGGCGGCCACCTTGGGGGATGGTTGGGCAGATTGCACGTTGCAAAGTGGTGATGTGCTGCCCCACCTATGGCACTGGATGGGATGGGCACCCGATACCCCGATGGCGGGGCTTGGCCCGGACGGTCATCCGGCAAAGGGCGGTTTCTTGCCGCCAGTTGCGCTGGAACGCCGAATGTGGGCGGGCGGACGGTTACAGTTTCACACCGCTTTGCGGATAGGCCAGCCGATGCGGCGCAGATCAGAAATTCTGAAGGTCTCGCAGAAAACCGGCAATGCCGGGGAAATGGTTTTTGTGACGCTGGGTCACCAGACCTACGGACCGGACGGCCTTGCCGTCGCCGAGGAACAAGACATCGTCTACGTGGCCATGCCGACCGCTTTCGTACCGCCCCCCCCTGTCCCTGCCCCCCAAAGCGCGGCCTGGGTCGAAAGCCACCCGATGGACAGCATCAGGCTGTTCAGGTTTTCAGCGCTGACTTTCAATGCACACCGTATCCATTTCGATCTGCCCTATGCTACGGATGTGGAAAAGTACCCCGGGCTTATCGTGCACGGCCCGTTGCAGGCCTTGCTGTTGATGGAAGGGGCGCAGCGTCACAACCCAGATGCCACAGCTGCCGGTTTTCGGTTTCGCGGGGTGCGGCCGCTGTTTCATTTCAACACCCTGCGGCTGATGGCCCAAGCGCCATCCAACGACAGCCAGGTGCTTTGTACGGCGACAGAAGACGATCTGGTCTGCATGCAGGCGGAAATTTCATGGAAGGCAGCGCAATGACAACCGGCATACTGACAGGCATGCGCGTGGTTGAAGGATCGGCCTTCGTCGCGGTGCCGTTGGCGGGGATGACGCTGGCGCAAATGGGCGCCGATGTGATCCGGTTTGACCGCCTGCAGGGTGGCCTTGACGCACGGCGTTGGCCGGTTACGGCGACCGGGCAAAGTTTGTTCTGGGCCGGGTTGAACAAGGGCAAGCGGTCGCTGGCGGTTGATATGTCCCACCCCGAGGGGCAAGAGATCATCGCCAACCTGATCACCGCCCCCGGCCCGGATGCCGGGCTGTTCTTGACCAATTTGCGCAGCAAGGGTTGGATGGATTACCCCGCCCTCAGTGCCACCCGGACCGATCTGATCATGGTGTCCTTGCAAGGAACCCGCCGGGGGGAACCAGCCGTTGATTACACCGTCAACCCCAGCCTCGGTTTTCCGATGGCCACCGGGCCTGTGGGATCTGCCGATCCGGTGGCCCATGTGCTGCCCGCATGGGATTGCATCGCAGGTCAGGTGGTGGTGAACACTCTGCTGGCCGCCGAACGCCACCGACTGCGATCGGGTCAGGGCCAATTGGCTGAACTTTCGCTGAAGGATGTGGCCGCCGCAATGCTGGGCCATCTGGGCATTATCGGCGAAGTTTGCGTCAATGGCGTGGATCGGCCAAAATCCGGTAATGCGCTTTACGGTGCTTATGGTCAGGATTTCGTCACGGCCTGCGGCAAGCGGGTGATGGTGATCGGGCTGACAGACCGGCAATGGACGGGCCTTGTGCGCCTGCTGGGCATGGACGCGGCGATCGCAGCCCTTGCCGCTCAACTGGGTCTTGATCTGGCGGACGAGGGCAACCGGTTTGTCGCACGCGACGCAATCACCGCGCTATTTGCACCGTGGTTTGCCGCCCGCGACCTGGCCACCCTGGCACCACTGATGGATACAGCCAAACTGACCTGGGCGCCGTTCCGCAGCTTTGCCCAGGCGGTGCAGCAGGATCCCGACCTTTCACTGGAAAACCCGATGTTCAACGACCTTCTGCAACCCGGCATTGGCCGTTACCCGGTGCCGGGAAGCCCGGTCACCTCAACCCTGTTTGACAGGCTGCCCCCCCAGGCCGCACCCCGATTGGGCGAGCATTCCGAAGCAATATTAGCCGACGTTCTGAAGCTTGGATCAGGCCAGATCGGCAGTCTGATGGACCGTAGGATTGTAGCCGGCGCTTAACCAGCAGCGCCTCAGAGTGCGCTGTAGCGGGCTGCCTGGCGGGCGCTCCAGCGCACAGAAATGTGGGTGCCAGACTCGGATTGCGTCTCGGCCTGTACAACGCCTTCGCCGTGCAGCCAGGCCCGCTTGCGCCCTTCGGCAAAACCAAGGTCAATCTCGACCTCGGTCTTGTCATCTTCCAGATGTTGCGACACCGCGTCCAGCAACGACCCAAGCCCTTCGCCCGAGACGGCCGATATCGCGTGAACGCCGGGCAGGTTTTGTGCTTGGGTGACCAGTGCCGCCTGCAAGCTTGGCTCGACCAGGTCCAGCTTGTTCCAGACCTCGATAAGCGGGGTTGTCGCCTTCACGCCAAGATCGGTCAATATCCCGGCCACATCATCCGCCTGTTCGCGGCTTTGGGGATGCGCGATATCACGCACATGCAAGATCAGATCGGCCTCAAGCACCTCTTCCAAAGTTGCACGAAAGGCCGCGACCAGCTGTGGTGGCAGATCAGAGATGAAGCCAACCGTGTCTGATGCAATCACCTTGCGCCCTGTTGGCAGAACGATGGCGCGCATCGTCGGATCCAGCGTGGCAAACAACATGTCGCGGGCCAGTACATCGGCGCCGGTCATTTTGTTGAATAAGGTCGATTTGCCGGCATTGGTGTAACCCACCAAAGCTATCAGAGGAAACGGCACTTTGCGCCGCGAGGCGCGATGCAGGGCCCGGGTGCGCACCACGCGGTCCAGCTGGCGTTTGATGCGGATCACCTGATCATCAATCGCGCGGCGATCAGATTCGATCTGCGTCTCGCCGGGGCCACCGACAAATCCGAAACCGCCGCGTTGCCGCTCAAGGTGCGTCCAGGCCCGAACCAACCGGGTTCGCTGATAGCTGAGCGCCGCCAGTTCCACTTGCAATACACCTTCACGGGTGCCTGCACGGTCAGCAAAAATCTCTAGTATAAGGCCCGTGCGATCCAGCAGCTTGACGCCCCATTCCTTTTCCAGATTGCGTTGCTGCACCGGTGAGACAGGTCCGTCAACCAGAACA
>JANNSG010000093.1:0-5095 GCA_031402355.1 Pseudorhodobacter sp.
GAAGTTCGGATATTGCGTCTGGCGCGCAGCGGGGCGCAGACCGGACGGGGCGGCGTCATAGGCGGTGCGAAGGCTGCGCCCGGCGCTATCGCCAAGGATGCCCGCCAGATCGCCCGTGACCATGCTGCCCGCGCGGGTGAAGACCTGCGCGTCAGACACGCCCTGCAAGGGCTGGCCATGCCGCTTCATGACTTCCCGAACAACGTCGGGAAGGCGAATGTTTGCATACTGGCGCGCCGGGGCGGACAGTTCATGCGCTGGGTTCATCCGGGCGTGGATCGCTTCCCCGACACGCGACGCGAAAGCCGCCGGGTCGTTGTGGTCGAACGTGATCTGCGCCGTGGTGCGGGTCCGGGTCTGCGCCTGACGCTGCGCCATCGCGGCGAAGGCCAGTTCGCGGGCCGATTCCGGCGTCGCCTCGGCGTCGATCTGCGCGTCGGTCCAAGCCCGGTCCAGCCCCGCCAGTTCGGCGATGCTGCGAATCTCGTTATTCATTTCAGCGCGGGTTTGCACCTGCACTTCAAGTTCGGTGGTCGGCATGGTGACTTCTCCATTTCTGAAATGTGCGCCGGGATCGGCGGGAACGGGAACGATGGACACTTCAATCGGCGTCCATCTGGTCGCGGTGCGAACCCGCTTGGTGCCGTCTTTGGCTTCGCGGGTCTGTTCGATGGTGTAGCCAATCGACAGCCCGCGCAGGGTGCCGTTGGCAACGTCGGTCATCACGGCTTGGGCTGGGGTGGATTCGCGGAACCGGATCACCACAAGCAAGCCTTCGGGCGTCATGCGCGCTGCCTCGATCACGCCCAACTGATCGCGGGTCGTATCGCGGCGATGCCCGTCCAGCACCGGGGCACCGACAAGCCGCGCCAGATCGACGCCGCGCAGGTCCAGAACCTCGGTGTAACCGGGCCGGGCAACCGCTGCCCCGGTCGAAACGATTGCTTCAATCGTCCGGGCCTCTGCGCTGAAGGTGGCGGGACGCATGTTCGCCGCCCGAAGGTGAATGGTCATGGTTTCAGTTCCCGGTTGTCAGCGGATCGCGCCGTCAAGCAGCACCTGCCCCGCCGTGTCCGCCGCAAGGGCAGCAGCGAAGGCGGCACCAATGATCTTGTTGCTGGCAACCGTCGTGGTGACGGCACGGGCGGCATTGTCCCAATACAGGGTCTGGCCAAGGGTCCACGCCTGCGCGGCGGTCTTGGTCAGGGTGAAAACGCCCTGGCGCACAAGCACCACGTCGGCACTGATCGCGGCGGCACCTTGGGCCACGCCGATGATAGAACCGACTTGCGCCACCTGCCCCGAAGTCAGGGTATAGGGCGCGGGCAGCGTGACGTTGTTGCCCGAATAGAGGGAATTTCGCATTTCAGACTCCTGTAGGTTTGGTTGCGCGGGCGAACGTGTCTGCCGCGATTTCTTCGTCCAGTTCTTCGATATCGCGGCCACGGCCTGCGACCACTTCCGCGCGGGATTTCAAGCCCGCTTCAATGGCGCGGATATCGGAATTCGCCTCTTTCAGCGGGTCCACCCATTGCCAGCCGGGGGCCACGAATTTGACCGCGCGGTGATCGGCCAATTCGGATTCAGACGCGCCGATTTCGCCCGCCAATGCCTTGGCGTCGATCCAGCGTCGCCAAAGCGGGCGCAGCAACTGCGCTTCGATCAGGATGCGTTGCAGCATTTCGGCGCGACGGCGGAATTCCAGCAATCCGACACGGGCGCTTGAATAGTTGGTGCCCGACAGATCGCCCGTCACCTGTTCATAGGTCAGCCCGACACCGACGGCGATTTCGCGTTGCTGGCCTTTCACGAATTCGACGGCCTGCGACAGACCCTGACCGGGTTGCGAGAATTCCACCTCTGCACCGAAGGGCAGAACCCGCATTGCGCCCGGTTCAAGGCTCACGTTCAAACTGCCGTCGGTTGACTCGAACCCCGCCGTGCCGCCTTCGGCGTCGCGCACAAAGCCCGTCATCAGGCTTTGCACCTTCAGCGTCATCAGCATGGCGTCGGACGCGGCGTCAAAGTCCGCCAGTTTCAGCAGCACCGGGGCAAGCCAAGATATGCCGCGCACCTGACCGGGGAAAAGCTGGTCAAAGACGTGCAGCACTTCGCGCGCCGGAACCCGCACCGCCTGCCCCACCATCCCGAACGGCGTTCCGGGGGCATCGGGCAGAATATGATAGGCGGCGATCCGGTCGCTTGCGTCAAACTCCACCCCGGCAACGATGCGCGCGCCGTCGCCAAGGTCGCGGGTCAGGGACGGGTCGATCTGGTCGGCGGGCAGCGCCAAGGAACCAAACGCTGCCCGTCCTGATCCGTCGGCGTCGCTGCCACCTACGGATGTTCTGATAAAGGATTCACCGTCGCGCACCAAGGCGCGCACCGCGACTGGCAACAAGGCCAGCATCTGCCCTTCAAACTCATTGTTCAGCGCCCGCCGCGTCGCCGGGTCCGGGTGCTGCGAAAGCGCCTGCCAGCCCTTGCCAGCGAGTGCCGCAAGCCACGTCTCCACGATCCGCGCTGCCGTCGGGTTGTTCATGGACAGCGCCGCCGCACGGGCCTTTGCTGGCGCGCGGGCCGCGAGGATCGACGCTTGCGGCGCGTTCATCATGGGCAAACCCTGCCAGCGCCGCCCGCCGCCGCCAGCTTCGATCTGACGTTTGTGCAGGTTCGGCGTTTCGTTGCCGAAGATGGCGCTGACACTGGCGCGAAGGCGGGAAAAGACGGTCATCGTCACTGCATCCGATTCAGATGCGCGGTGTTCGACGCGGGCGGGATGCACATTGCGGGATAGGATGCGCCGGGCCAGCGTCGGGCGACTTCCGCAAGGGCTTTAGCTGCAAAGTCACGTTCCTTGCGGGTGCGCGGCTCACGCCCCATGCAAAGGCTCATTGCCCGTGAGACGTTTTCGGACCCGTTGCGCTTGTAGAAATCATGCGCCGCACAGAAATTAATCATCCACGGCAGAAGCTTATCCATCATTTCGTTCTGATCTTGCACTTCTTGCAGCGTCGGACCCATGTCATCCTCGATCATCATGCTGCACCGTCCGTTTCGACGCGGTGCAGGGTCACGACGTGGGTTTCAAGGGGCAGTTTGGCGCGGCTGTGAACCAGCTTGGCCACGGCCTCAAGGTCGATCAGCAGCCCGTGGAACAGGCCATCCTGATCGACCAATTTGTGAAGGTCTGACAGGTCTGCGCGCAGGTATTGGGCAATGTTCCCCGGTGAGTCGTCGCGTTCGGGCAGCGGCATGAACGCATACCGAACCTTGCCATCCGCGGCTAAGCTTTCAATGCGTTCGCGTTCCTGGGCTTCTGCCTCTGCGGAATCGGCTTTGATTGCGACGGCACCGGGCATCGCCATCAGTTTGGCGGTCGCATGGTGCGCCGCCAGCAGCGAAAACGCTTGCAGCCCCTTGATGCTGATTCCACTCTCGGAAAGTCGCTGCATGATGGTCATGCGCACCACTTCATCAATCTTGAACCTCGCATGACCCCGGCCTTCGATGGGCGAAAGCAGGCCGCGATTGCGCCAGTGCGTTTGCAGCTTTTGGTTCACCCCAGACACGTCAAACGCTTCGCCCGCGCTGAACTCAGTCTGGTCGGTGTATTCGATATCGTCGTCTGTCACGGCACACCCCATAGATATGGATTCGCCATAACTATGGTCATTTACTTCGGAATGTCAACCATCTCTCTCTTGCCGAAGCAACGACATGACCGCGTTGAACTTCGCCGCAACGAAAGTGCTACCGTGGCACCGTCGGCTGATCTTGACCGCGTTACGGCATTCTTCGATACTAGCCTTGGCAATAGAAGGTTGTAGCTTAATGGAGTTAAGTGACGTATTTCCGAAAGACGGAATCCCGCAAAGAAACTACTGCGACAAATGTAAGTCCAATTTGGACCTCACATTTTCCGAATTCAAGGAAACAGTTTCAGGGGTTTCCATTGAAATTGCCGGGCTGCCTTTTCTACATTGCCCAAAATGCACCATCAATTACCTGCCAGATAGATCAAGAATGGTTATAATTGACGCCCACGAAAGGACAAGAAAATCCAATAGCAATAAATTCCAAGCGACCAGAAGAAAAATTGAGGCGAACTTCAAGTTTACAAAGATCCCGTTTTTGTATGATCCTGATGACTATTACTACATTCCCGGACTCACTAGGCCATGGGATGAAGGTTTTCTAACGCCAGTTTTCTTCAACAGGAACGTGCTACTTAAATATGACAACTCACCGGACTATCGACTGACATTTGCCTCAACAACTTACGGTCAGATCAATACACCTGATGACTACATTTCAATAGGGATAAACCGATTTGGAAATGTGGTTATGTGGCTGGGGGATATTGCCAAACTGCCGGAATCCGAACAATACTACCTCAGATCAGAGAACCGAGATTCTGATCACTCGATTGGTAGTGAGTTCTATGACGGGCAGATTGAGTGCATCTTCACTGAGCCAAATCGAGAGAATCGCCTTTTCGCGGAACGATCAGACTTTGTTGAGGCCTGTTTCTTGCGTTTTGGCACAAAAATAGCGCACCTTGACTCTGAAGTTATGGACCTATCAATTGGCTTCAATCCACCTGTAGTCGATACCGAAAAGGAACGCAGGCATATTGCGGATACCCTGAATAAGATTTACGTCGAGTCACTCCACCGGGATGCGCTAGGAAAAATATTGACTACCTTGGGTGTAGAGGCAAAAGATTTGGGCAGCCTAAAACGGTTACAGAAGGTAATGGAGTATTTCGCGCCAGCAGAAGATGCGGCAAGTCTTATTGTACCATTTTTCGTGTTATACGATTTACGTGTAGCATATTCTCACCTTACTTCGGCGGCAACTTCGGCAGATATTATGGCAAAGGTGCTAGAGCGACTTGCGCTACCGATCGGATCAGGCTTGCAACCAATTTATGATGCTTTGCTAGACCGGATGCTAGTGTTCCGAGTCTGACACTTGTTACCGATTTCCCCTGATTTCATCGAGGGCATCAAGCGCACGGCGTTCGCGGGCGATGATGTCATCGGCGGTCTTGCTCCAGACAAAGGGCTTCGGCTTTGCGTTGTGCAGCAGG
>JANNSG010000094.1:0-20711 GCA_031402355.1 Pseudorhodobacter sp.
ACTTATGGACATTCAAGTCCACATGCCCCGAGGTCGTTGGTGACCGCATAATAAGATGCCTGATGGTCTAATAGGACGCATGGCCGATAGGACGCCATTACGCAGTAAGGCCATGGACGCTGGTGACCATGGGTTTCTGAAAACTTTGGCGTTCAGGCCCTCTCATCCCGCCAAATCCGCGTCTCGATCTTCTTAACCTGTCTTCGCACAACGACAAATTTAAGTGATGTAGCGCCTAGCACGAACCATTTGACGCCGAGATGCGTCGGTGGCCTGTTCAATACGGCCTAAACGAGTTGCCACCGCTTCTCCCCCCGTCTTGCCGGATTTGATTTCAATCAAATCAGGCCGCGCCTGCCACCCGGCCCGCCCACGGGGCGGGCGTTCTTCGCGGAAATCGTCCACTGGACGATTTCTGATCGCTCATCACCCCCCGGCAGGCGCGTTTCACGCACCAGCCCAGTCAGGCGCGGCCTGATTTACCCGGCTTTGTGTTGGGTGGATGATCCCTTGCCCGACGGCTTGCGCCTTTGGGCAACTGACCGGGTGATTGTCCACTGGACAATCTCCTTTTCGGTCAGGGGCATGGTTGCATATGTGGGGTCTGATTTCCCCGGCGTTGTGTTGGTGGATGATCGCTTGCCCGACGGCTTGCGCCTTTGGGCGACTGACCGGGTGATTGTCCACTGGACAATCTCCTTTTCGGTCTGGGGGTGGGTTATTGGGCGCAGCCCCGGACTTGATCCGGGGTCTGTGGGTTGCTGGGCGAGGCCCCGGATCGGGTCCGGGGCTGCGTTGGGAAGCGGGGGTTGCGTCCCTCACCTCACTGCGTTCGTGCCCTTATCATACGCCTTGCAATCCGTGATGTCGGGGTAGTTCTGTTTCCGCCACGCGCGCACCCGTTTGTTCATCACGCGTTTCCACAAGGGCGGCACCATGGCGAGGGCGGTCATCACCGGGTAGCCGTAGGGGAGTTTGGAGGCGGTGTCCTCGGCGTGGCTTTGCAGCAGGGGGAAGCGGCGGTCGGGTTTGTAGTGGTGGTCGCCAGGGCGCTGCGGCCTTTGCTGACGCCGTTGACGGGACCTGCGAAGTGGCGCGCGCTGGAAAAGCCGACCGCCGGGCCGGTGGCATTTCCTTTGCTATGCGTGTGGTGGTTGCAGAAATAAAACCACAAGCAGACTTGCCAGATGAAGGAATTGCGCTACCGTTTCAGCCAAACAGCACGGGCGCGATGGTTTGATCGCTAACCGGGCGGGCGACGATGATGACTTTGGGGGGGGTCAACATGTCAGATACCATGAATTTCGACAGGCAGATGCTTGCTGTTGCCTTTCAGGAAATAGACGAGGTCCGCAGGTCCTTGCCTGAAGCGACCTTGACTGCGCTGGCTGAAGAGGTGGTCATCAGGGTTGCCAGGAATTTGGCAGAGCCGCGATTGCCGGGACTTGTGCCAAGTTCAGAGCAGGTCGATGATCTGTGTATGGCCTTGTTGTCAAACGACCATAGCGCCGCCGCGGGCTTTGTAGAAACAGCACGTCTGCAAGGTGCCAGCTATGAAGCACTTTGTCTTTCCTATCTGGGGGCTGCGGCGCAACGCCTGGGTGAATGGTGGGAGAGTGATCGGGTGTCGTTCTATCAGGTCACGCTGGGGGCCGGGCGGATCTATGCGATCTTGCGCATTTTGCGGCTGGACCGCCCGATATCCAGCCCCGACATGCGGCGTTCAGCGGTTTTCGCGGCGGTGCCGGGCGAAAATCACACGCTGGGGATCACGATTGCCACCGATCTTGCCCGGGAACGGGGATGGGACATCGAGCTGTTCGTTGGTCTGTCGCATGACAATCTGGTGCAGGAAATAGAGCAGCGCCAGCCAAGGCTGATCGGGCTTTCAGCCGGTGGCAAACGGTCGCTGCCTGCGTTGACCAAAGTGATCGTGGCGCTTCGGATCAGTTGCCCCGGCGCGCGCATTCTGGTTTGCGGCCAGATCGTGCCCGCGACGCTGGGGCTGGTTGGCGTGGTGGGTGCCGACGCGGCCTTGGGTGATTTCGAGGTGGCGCTGAACCAGATGGAACGGTGGCTGGATGGCGGCAAGGGCCGGTTAATCTAGGCTTTGCGCAGTGTTCTCAGAAGACGGCATGCGCGCCAAGATCCTCTGCGCCCTCGCCACGCAGAAGGCGGGCATAGTGATCAAACAGCAGGTCGGTGCCGTATGACGGGGTGGCATCACTGTCATATCGGCCCGTCTGAGGGTTGAGGACCAGCATCGATTCGGTGGCGTAATAGCGGCCGATCCGCGCCAGCCCGGCCTTGTCTTTGAGATACGGCGACAGGTGGCCAAGGCCGGTCAGCACGGCGATGACCGCATCCAGAACCCCGATCGGCATCTGGCGAAATTTCGGCGGCCGGTCCAGCAGGGCAAACAGCGCCTCGCCTTGCTGGCGCGGGGTGATGGCCGGGCCGGGGCCACCGATTGGCAGGATGCGGTTCTGCAGGCCGGGATTTTCAAGGCAATCGGCAAGGAAGGCGCCAAGATCGGCGTTGCTGATGGGTTTGCAGGCCGTGCCCTGACCATCGCCAAACAGCAAGAACGGCTTGCCACGCCTGACCCGTTCAACCTGACCGGACAGGGATTTGAAAAAGGCGGTGGCCCGCACGATCGACCAGATCAGACCTGAGGCGGCAAGCTCTTGCTCAAACGCGCGTTTTGCTTGCTGAAAGGGCAACAGCGGTTTTTGCACACAGATTGCCGACAAAAGCACCATCTGGCGGATGCCAGCCTGCAGGCCTGCGGCCAGAGCGTCGTGATGTGCCTTGTGGTCGATGGCCCAGGCGGATTGGGCTGTGCCGCTGCGCGAGGCGAGGCAGGACACGATGGCATCGAACCGTTCACCGGCAAAGCCGTCTTGCGCGATTGAGACGGGATCGGTCACCTGACCAAAGCGCAGCGTGGCCCCGGCTGGCAGAACGGAAGGGTGGGTTGACCCGGGCCGTACGAAACACACAACCTGATGCCCGCGCCCCGTCAAGGCCGTGAGCGTTGCCGCACCTATGGTGCCGGTCGCCCCCAGCAGAAAGATGCGCTGGGGTCGGGTGGAAAGACGGGCGGCTGTCGGGTTCATCGCGGCTTTCCCCTGATCCGCGTCAGCCGGACCGGACTGTGTCCACCATCAGCGACACATGGTCGGGGTTCGCATCCGGCGTGATGCCATGGCCGAGGTTGAAGATATGCGGCCCTTGCCGGAAGGCATCCACAACGCGGCGGGTCGCATCGACCAGCCCTTGCCCGCCGCTGACCATGTGGTCGGGCGCCAGATTGCCCTGGACACAGCCGGTGCTTTGGACATGCAGCGCCGCCCAGTGCGGCGTCACCGAGTTGTCGATGGCCACGCAGTCGGCCCTGGTGGCCTTGGCAAAACCGATATAGCCCTCGCCCGCCTCACGCGGGAAGGCGATCACCGGCAGACCGGGGTGCCGGGCCTTCAGCGCCGAGATGATCCGGGCGGCGGGCTTGACGGCAAAATCCTGAAAATCCTGGCCTTTCAGGCTGCCTGCCCAGCTGTCGAACAGTTTGATCACTTCGGCCCCCGCCTGCACCTGCATCGACAGATAGTCGATGGTCGCGTCAGTGATGGTGTCGATCAGCGCGGAAAAGGTGGCGCGGTCAGCAGCCTTCAGCGCATGGGCGGCGCCTTGATCCTTGCTGCCGCGCCCGGCAATCATGTAGGTGGCAACGGTCCAGGGGGCCCCGGCAAAACCGATCAGTGTGGTTTCGCGCGGCAGTTCCTGCGCCAGAATGCGCAATGTCTGGTAGATCGGCGCAAGGGTGTCGTGAATGGCATCCTTTGGCTTGAGCGCCTGCACCCCGGCCATGCTGGTGATGGTGGAAAGTCGTGGCCCTTCGCCAGTCTCGAACCACAGGTCCGCACCAAGCGCCTGAGGCAGCAGCAGAATGTCGGCAAACAGGATCGCGGCATCAAAGCCGTAGCGACGGATCGGCTGCAATGTGACCTCGGCGGCCAGATCCGAGTTGTAGCACAGCGACAGAAAATCGCCCGCTTGCGCCCGTGTCGCGCGGTATTCGGGCAAATAGCGCCCAGCCTGCCGCATCATCCAGATCGGTGGGGTCGGCAGGGTTTCACCGGCGAGCGCGCGAAGGATCAGTTTGGTCATGGCGGGCTTTCTTGAATGCAAGGAAAGACTGATATGTCGGGGAACGGATCGTCAAGAGAGGAAGCGAAAACGCAAGGTGCAAGACAACGGCGGGCGGGTCATGGCGGAGGGCCGCCTTGCGCGCGCATCGGATCCAGAAACGCCTGGATCAGCCCGGCGACCAGATCTGGCGCCTCTTCATGCACCAGATGGCCGAAGCGCGGCAGATCGACCCATTTCGCCTGTGGCATCCGCGCCGCCGCGCGGTCCGAGACCACCGGCGGCACTGTCGTGTCGCCAGACGCCGTGATCAGCAGACAGGGCATCGCCTGTTGCGGCAATCGCCGGATCAGGCCTTCAAGATTCCATTGCGCCATCATCGCCAGCGTGCCCGCCACATGGCTGGGCTGGCGCATCAGATGCAGATACTGCGCCTCGCCCGCGGGGCCGATCTGCGACCCGGTCGAGGCCAGCAACTGATGCACCTGTCGTGGTGTCCCTGCCAGTTTGCTGAACAGGTGTGGCACCAGCGGCATCCGGGCCAGCAGCTTGGCCATGACCGGAAACAGCCAGCCCGCCACGCCTTCGAACCCGCCAAGGGCAGCATTGATGCCGATGACCGCGCCGATCGGCATCTTTTCGGCCAGTCGCAAGGCAATGGCGGCCCCCGCCGAATGGCCGATGACGGCAAAGGGCTGCCAGCCTTGCTGTGCTACCAGTGCGGCAAGATCCTGGGTCATGGCATCCAGACCGCAACGTTGCTGGCCGCCGCCAAGCCGGGTAAAGCCCTGACCGGGCAGATCTAGCGCGATGACGCGGTATTGTGTGCAAAGCAGCGGGATCAGATGTCGAAAACTGTGGGTAGCGCCGCCAGCGCCATGAACAAGCAGCAGCAAGGGACCGCTGCCCATATCTTGCACATGCCACAGATGCGGAGCGCACAGAATATGCCCGGAAGCGGTTCGAAATGGCCAGTCAGCAGGGATTGCGGGTGCGCGCATGTCAGGACGCCAAAGCCGATTGCAAGACCCCGGACAGCCGGTGCGCATCGGCCCGGGCCAGCGGCAGATACCTGGCCGCCGCCGCCTGGGCCAGAAGTTGCAATGCCGCTTGTGGCCGGTTCGCGATATCGAGCACCACTGCCGGGATTGCCGCCGTCGCAATGGCCCGGGCCAGTTGCAGCGCCTCTGCTTCGGCCTTGGCTCGGTTGGCACTGCCATCCAGCGCCACATTGCCGCGCCCATCGGTCAGCAGGGCAATGGTGGGCGTCATGCCGCGCGCGCGGGTTTGCAACCCCAGATCAAACGCCATGCGCAACCCTGCTGCCAAGGGTGTGCCACCACCGCCGGGCAGGCCGGACAAGCGGCGCTTGGTCTGCACAAGGGACCGCGTGGGGGGCAGCAGCAGTTCGGCAACAAGGCCGCGAAAGGCGATCAGCGCCACATGGTCGCGCCGGGCATAGGCCTGCGCCAACAGCAGTTCGACCGCACCCTTGGCTTCCGCCAGCCGAGACAGCGCCGATGACCCCGAGGCATCGACCGCAAAGATCAGCACCCGGTCGGAGGTTTCTTGATAGCGCTTCAAACGCAGGTCGGATTGTCTGATCTGCAGCCGCAGGGTTTTGGCGGGGCCTGCGGATTGGTCAAGCCCCGTCGTCGGGGCGGTGCCTGGGTGGCGGCGCAGCGGTTGCCAGGGGGCAGCGGCGCGCAATGTGGCGATCAGATCAATACGCCTGCCCGACCCCGGGGTGCCGGGGCGCGGCGGCAAGGGGCGGCCCCGGTGGTTACCCTTGCGGGCAGCGCCGGTGCCGCCAGTGCCTTTGGCTGCACGAGCGGCCTTGCCGGCGACAAGGCGTGCCAAAAGATCGGCGGGCAAAGCGGCGCGAACGGCCTCAAGCAGGATCTCGTCGGGGATGAGATCATCTTCGGGTTGGGGTTGCTGGTCACTTTCGGCATCGCCCGGCTCGGGCGGCGGCGGCGGTGGCGGGGTATCGTTGTCGCTGTCGGCGGTTTGCGGCAGATCGCCCCGGTGGGCCAGCACCAGTTCGGCCGCATGGCGCAGGGTGGTTTCCGATGCCTCAGGTTCATCGCGCCATGCGGCCAGCGCGCGGGCGACCCGCAGCGCCAGCAGCGGTGCGCGCAGGCTGGCAATGCCCATGGCGGCGGCAACAGATGTCAGGCTTTCCAGCGCCGAGCCGGGCAAGCGGGTATGCGGCATGCGCCCCTGTGCTGCGGCAATCTGTTCTGGCGGCAGGACCAGCGGTTCGGTTTCCGAATAGGCCAGATCGTCAAGCGTCAGGAAAAGCCCTAGCCGGTCGGCCAGCGCCTGCGGCAGGGTCTCTTCGGCCTCGGCACCCTCATCAAGGGCGATCAGGCTGGGGCCGGGCCCATCCAGCCAACGGGCAAGCCGGGCAGACAGGCCGGGGGGGCAGCGTTCGGCCATGGTCAGGATCACAGGTGCGGGGTCTGACAGCACCCCTGCTGATTGGCGCAACTGCCCGACAGCAAGCGTGGCCGCCAGATCAACGCCGCCAAACAGGGCGGTATCGTCGATGCCGGGATGGATACGGCGGGCAACAGGAAGCGCCCCGGTGATCCGGTCTCGCACCGGGCCGGACCTTGCCCGCAGCCACAGGCCCTTGACGCCCGCCGGATCGACCGCCAGCACCGCAAGAGCGGCATGGGCGCGCATCCAAGGCGTCAGTGGTTCGGTCATGGCAGGATTTCTGCAACGGTGCGGGCGACCCGCGCGCCAGATCCCGCCTCATCCAGCGGATCGCGGCGCAACCGGTGGCTAAGGGCGCTGGCGGCCACCGCCTTCAGATGGTTGCGGCTGACCGTCTTTGCACCTTCGAACGCGGCTTGGGCGCGGGCGGCGCGCAGCAATGTCAATTCCCCGCGCAGGCCATCTGACCCAAGCGCTATGCACAGGGCCGCGCAGTCATGCAGCACAGAGCCGGGGGTTGTCAGCCCGGCAAGGGCCGCGCGTGCGGCAAGGATGGATTTGCGCAAAGTGGTGTCCTTGCCGCGCCATTTCTTCATGAAGGCGGCAGTGTCATGTTCATAGGCATCGCGCCGGCGCATCACCTCAACCCGGGTCGCTATGTCGCGCGGGCTGGCCACGTCGACCGACAGGCCGAACCGATCCAGCAATTGCGGGCGCAGTTCGCCCTCTTCCGGGTTGCCCGAGCCGACCAGAACAAAGCGGGCGGCGTGGCGAATGGACAGACCTTCGCGTTCGACGACGTTTTCGCCCGATTGTGCCACATCCAGCAGCAGATCGACGATGTGATCTTCCAGCAGATTGACCTCGTCGATATAAAGATAGCCCCGGTTGGCGCGGGCCAGCAGGCCGGGCTCGAACGCTTTTTCCCCGCGTGTCAGGGCGCGTTCGATGTCCAGCGCGCCGACCACGCGGTCTTCAGTAGCGCCCAGCGGCAGATCGATCACCGGGGTGGGGCGTTTGACCAGTTTGGTCGAGCCGACATGCGCCCAGATCGGCACGTCTTCGACGCGGGCCGAATTGACCGGGCAGCCGTCGATTGCGGTGATTTCGGGCAGCAGGGCGGCCAGCGCACGGACGGCGGTGGATTTGCCGGTGCCACGGTCGCCAAACACCAGCACGCCGCCAATGCCCGGATCAATTGCGGTCAGCACCATTGCCTGTTTCATCGCCTCTTGCCCGACGATGGCGGAAAACGGGAAAGGTTGGCTCATGCAGCGTCCTTCTGGGCAAGCGGGCTGGTACCACCCCATGTGCCCCAATGATCGAGGATCCGAAAGCGGGCGTAAAGCTCTTCGGAAAACCAGTCGTCGGCGCGCACGGCCTGGATGGCGCGGCCATGCGGGCCGTCACCGCGCGCGAAATGGGCCATGCTGGCCGCATCGGGCCAGATCGAAAAGGTCACCTGATGCAGCAGAGGTATTTCGCCGATGCCGATCTTGAAGATGACATTTGGATCGTCGCCGATGGCTTTGGAAATGTCGGGCACCCGTCGCCAGAATCGCATGAATGTGCGGGCGCGCATCCGGGCACGGGTCAGGGCGACGACGGGGCCGGTGATGGGCGTGTCGGTCGGTGTGAAGGGTGCAATGCCGGACCACCGGCCGCGCGCCGATGTGGGTTCCAGCAGGATCGTCCAGCTTTCGGTGGCATGGGCGCGCCAGCGGCGAAACACCGGCGCGGTTTCGATCAGGCTGCGGGCCGTATCGGCATCGGGCCATGTCGCCAGAATCGCCCAGACGGCGGTGTTTGGTTTGGGCGTAAAGCCTTCTCCAGTCCCTGAACCGCAGAGTTTCCAGAACCCGATCTGGGGCATCCGCCGCAACGCCAGACGCGCCAGCGCCATTTGCCCCAGAACCCAGAATCGGGCAGGAACAGAGGCAAAGCGAAACAGGGTAAGGCTTGCGGTATTGATGGCGGACCTCTGCAACATCTGTCAGGTGAGTTTGACAGTCTTTGCAGCGAGTGCAACGCATATTGGCGGAAATTTTGCAACGAAAATGCAAGTATTGTAAATTACACTAGACAGTATATCGTTTGCCCATGTTGACAGATGCAGAACAGCAGCGCCGCCCCTTCCCGACCTCTGACGGGGCTACGGCCATTGTGATTGGGGCGGGGCTGGGGGGGCTTGCGGCGGCCATGCGGCTGGGGGCCAAGGGTTACCGTGTCACTGTGATCGACAGATTGGACATGCCGGGTGGCCGTGGCAGTTCGATCACCCAAGGCGGCCATCGATTCGATCTGGGGCCGACGATCGTGACCGTACCGCAAAGCCTGCGGGAGTTGTGGGCAGCCTGCGGCCGGGATTTTGACAGCGATGTCGATCTGCGTGCGATGGACCCGTTTTATCAGATTCGCTGGCAAGACGGATCAAGCTTTACCGCGCATCAATCCACCGACGCGATGCGGGCAGAGGTGGCGCGGCTGTCACCCGGTGATCTGCCCGGCTATGACCGGTTTTTGAAAGACAGCGAGCGGCGTTATCAGTTCGGGTTCGAGGATCTGGGGCGGCGGTCGATGCACCGTCTGGCGGACCTGATCAAGGTCTTGCCGATCTTTGCGATGCTGCGCGCCGACAAATCTGTTTACGCCCATGCGGCGTCACGGGTGAAAGACGAAAGGCTGCGTTTTGCGCTGTCGTTCCACCCGCTGTTCATCGGGGGGGATCCGTTTCACGTCACGTCAATGTACATCCTTGTCAGCCATCTGGAAAAAGAGTTTGGCGTTCATTATGCCATGGGCGGCGTTGCTGCGATCGCCCTGGCGATGGCGGGGGTCATTGCCGCACAGGGCGGGCAGTTGCGGCTGAATGCCGAAGTGGATGAGATCGTCATTGAGGGCGGCCGCGCCAAAGGCGTGCGGCTGGTGGATGGGCAGGTGCTGGCAGCAGACGTGGTGGTATCGAATGCTGACGCCGGTCACACCTATGACCGTCTTTTGCGCAACAGCCCACGCAAGCGTTGGACCCCGGCAAAACTGGCGCGCAAGCGCTGGTCCATGGGCCTGTTCGTCTGGTATTTCGGCACCGGTGGGACCAGGTTGAAATGGCCAGATGTCGGGCATCACACCATCGTGGTCGGCCCCCGCTACAAGGACCATATCCGCGATATCTTTATCCGGGGCAAACTGGCCGATGACATGAGCCTTTATGTCCATCGCCCGACGGTCACTGACCCCAGCGCTGCCCCTCTGGGCGATGATACGTTTTATGCCCTGTCTCCGGTGCCACATCTGGGGATCGGCGACACCAATTGGGCGGCCGAGGCTGAGCCTTACCGTCAGAAGATGCAGGCGATGCTGGAACAGCGGTTGTTGCCGGGACTTGGCGACCATTTGACCGAACAGTTGGTCTTTACCCCAAACAGCTTTGAATCGCGGTATCTGTCGCCCTATGGCAGTGGCTTTTCGATCGAACCGCGCATTCTGCAATCGGCATGGTTCCGGCCACATAACGTGTCGGAAGAGGCAAAGGGGCTGTATCTGGTGGGGGCTGGCACCCATCCGGGGGCAGGACTGCCCGGTGTGATCGCCAGTGCCGAGGTGTTGGGCAAGCTGGTGCCCGATGCCCCGCGCGGGGCCGAAGTGCGGATGGCCGCAGAATGATGGCCGCAGAATGATTGGTGCAGAATGATTGGTGCTGCCGACATGGCGTTTTGCCGGGAAGCGATCCGGACCGGGTCACTGTCGTTTCATGCCGCATCCCGGCTGTTGCCTGCATCAGTGCGTGACCCGGCCTTGGCGCTTTATGCTTTTTGCCGGTTGGCCGATGATGCGGTCGATGACAGTGACGCCAAGGCGCCAGCGGTTCTGGCGCTGCGCGACCGGCTGGATCTGGTCTATGCCGGGCGGCCGCGCAATGCCCCTGCAGACCGTGCATTTGCGGCCGTGGTCGATGATTTTGCCATGCCCCGCGCCCTGCCCGAGGCGCTGCTGGAAGGGTTGGCCTGGGATGCCTTTGGTCGGCGCTATGAAAGCCTGTCCGATCTGATGACCTATTGTGCAAGAGTGGCCAGCGCCGTCGGGGCGATGATGTGCGTGCTGATGCGGGTGCGCAATGCCGATGCCCTGGCGCGGGCCTGCGATCTGGGTCTGGCGATGCAGCTGACGAATATTGCCCGCGATGTTGGCGAAGACGCGCGGGCCGGGCGGCTGTACCTGCCGCTTGAGTGGTTGCAAGAGGCCGGAGTGACGCCCGCCGCATTTCTGGCCAATCCCGCGTCAAGCCCCGGTTTGCGGCAGTTGACCCGGCGACTTTTGGAAGAAGCCGACACGCTTTACCGGCGATCCGAAGCGGGGATATCGGCACTGCCGCTGATCTGCCGACCGGGCATCTTTGCCGCCCGTCATGTCTATGCCGGGATCGGGCTGCAAGTGGCGCGGCAGGGCTATGACAGCATCACGGCGCGGGCGCGGACCACGGGATTTCAAAAACTGGGGTGGCTGGGCCTTTCGCTGGCGCGCAGTGCGACGTCGGTTGTGGTGCCGGGGTCATCCGTGCTGCATGCCCCGGCGCGGCCCGAAGTGGCGTTTCTGGTTGACGCGGCTGCGCGCAAGGACGTGCGGTTCAGCCGGTCCGACGCGCTGTTCGCTGCCCTTGCGCAACTGGAAACCAAAGATCGCGCCCGACAGCCGCTGGATCGCGCCGGGGTATGAGCTAGATTTCAACCGTTGCATTTTCTGCTGCATTCATTGAAGAGACCGAGATGGATTGGACCTTGTTTTTCACGTTTCTGGCGGCCTGCGGCGGGGCCGCGACAACAGGGGCGCTGTTTCAACCCGGTGACTGGTACGACAGTTTGAAAAAACCTGTCTGGACACCGCCGGACTGGCTGTTTCCCGTGGCTTGGACGACGCTGTATCTGCTGATGTCGCTGGCCGCGATGCGGGTCGCAGTGACCGAAGGTGGGGTTCAGGCGCTGGCGTTCTGGTCCGTTCAGATTGCGATGAACACGCTATGGACACCGGTGTTCTTTGGGCTGCGGCGGATGCGTGCAGCGATGACGGTGATGGTTTTTCTGTGGCTGTCGGTGGCGGTGACCACTTATGCCTTTTTCGCTGTCGATACCATCGCCGGGGCGATGTTTGTGCCCTATCTAATCTGGGTCAGCGTCGCGGGCGCGCTGAACTTTGCGGTCATGCGGATGAACCCCGAATATGCCTAAAGGCGGGTGCTATCGGGGCGGTTTCGCACCTGTGGCGTTAAATCAAAGCGCTTTCAGATCTGCGATCAACTGATCCAGATTGCCTTTGCGCTTGTCCAGCAACGCGCCGATTTCGGCCCGTTCGGAGGCCAGCATGTTGACGCCTTCGATGATCAGGTTGAAAAACAGATCGCGGCCGGATTTGTCGGACACATGCCAGCGCAGATCAAAGGGCGCTTCGCCCGGCAGATAGGCGATCGAGGCCACTTCGAAATAGCTTTTCAGCGGCTTGGCACCGGTCACTTCGATCCGTCCGCCGATAAACTCGCGGAAGCGACGGCCGTATTTACGGGCAATGTAGCCCTGAAAGGCCTTTGTGAAGCCTGCCAATTGGCCCTTGCTTGCCGATTTGGCAGCAACCCCCAGGGCCGAGCGGGCAATGACCGGCACGTCGGCAAACTTCGCGAACATCCTTTCAAAATCGCCAAACATCGCGGCTTCGGACTTGCCCGAGGCGATGATGCTGTTCACCGCGTCAACCGCACGACCGACCAGCGTACGGGCACCGTCAACCGTCAGGGCCAGGGCGGGCAGCGGCATCGCCAGTGTTGCAGCACCAGAGGCCAGCAGCACCACAAAGTCGCGTCGGTTCAGGTTCGGGTCATTGCGCATAAGGGTCCTCATAGGGGTCGACAAATCCTTCCTCGCCTGTGGTCTGCCCAAGCGCGAAGCGGCGGTTTTGAAGATAAAGCAGGCGCGACTGGGCATAACTGTCTGCCGACTCGTATAGTATCTGCTCAACGATTTCGGAATAGCGATCCCGATCACCAAGACTTGATGCCAAGGGGGCAAGGGTTGCATAGCCGGCCTCGGGGTTTGGCAGCGCAAGGCGGACCGGGTTCACTGCTACATCGACCACCAATCCTACAAAATCGCGCTGGGTCGAGGGGCCGGCAAAGGGCAGTTCGACGAATTTGCCTTCGCCGACGCCCCAGATATGCAGGGTTTCGCCAAAGTCGGTCGGTTTTTCGGGTATGCCAAGGGCTGTTGCGGTATCGAAAAGACCGGCAATGCCAAAGACTGTGTTTACCGCAAAACGCAGCGTGTTCTGGCCTGCATCGCCGATACGGCCCTGAAGCAGATTGTTGGCCACATCGCCGGGCCCTTCAAGGTTGCCTGCGAAATTTGCAACGCCGCGCTTGACGGGGTCTGGCAGGATTGAGCCATAAGATCCAGCGGCTGGTCCGATCAGGGCCTGATCAAGCCCGCGGTTGAAGGCGTGTACCCTGCGATTCGCGGTTTCATCAGGGTCGTTGACACCCTGCGGAACCGGTGCACTGGCACAGCCTGCAAGACCAGCTGCCAATACTGTGGCCAACACTGCGCTGCGCCCGCAATTCTTTGCGAGATCAAAAGAAAGCAATGGAATAGTAAGGTTCATCTTCCTAGGTTCCCGCCCAAAGAAGCCAAAGCAAAAGTTGTCACGCAGAGTAACAAGCCATAGTCTGCCTGTTCTGTGATGACAACATTCAAGCACGGCAAAGAGCACAGGAGCGGTTGTTTTTTGCCGAGCTTACTTCAGGCCCAGACGACGACCAGATACGAATAGGACGGCTATCCATGCAAGCAATCAAAGGACTGGCCGAACTTCGCGCTGCAAGGCGAGAATCGCGCATGGCTTTGGCGGCGGTGTTCCTGTTCAGCGTGTTTGTAAACATCCTGATGCTGACATCGTCGCTTTACATGCTTCAGGTCTATGACCGGGTATTGGGCAGCAGATCTGTCGAAACATTGGTCGCTCTTTCGGTTCTGGTGGCATTTCTGTTTCTGGCAATGGGGATACTGGATCATGCGCGCGCAAGGATCATGGCGCGTGTCGGCGCCCGGCTGCAAGACCGGCTTGACCGGCGGGTTTTTTCCGCAGCTGTCCGCCGTCTGACCCTGACACCGGGGGACCCCGCCGCCCTTGCCGCCCAGCGGGATCTGGAAGCACTGCGGCAGCTTTGGGCGTCGCCGGTTCTGCTGGCGCTGTTCGATATTCCTTGGACCCCGCTTTTCATTGCCGCGATCTTTATCTTTCATCCCTGGCTTGGCTGGCTGGCGATTGCGGGCGGTATCGTTCTGATCGCCGTTGCCCTTGCCAACCAAAGAAGTTCCGAAGGCGCGCTTCTTCGGGCCAATGCGGCAGGAATGCAGGCCGAACGGATGGCCGAAAATCTGAAATCCGAGGCCGAGGCCGTGCAGGCGCTGGGCATGGCGGGAACGGGGTTTGATCGCTGGCAAAAGGCGCGGGGCTTTGCGCTTGGCCAAAGCATCGCGGCGGCGGATGTGACTGGGGTATTTGGATCCGTTTCCAAGGTGTTTCGGCTTTTCTTGCAATCGGCCATGCTTGGGCTGGGGGCCTGGTTGGTCTTGCGGGGTGAACTAAGCTCGGGTGCGATGATTGCGGGATCCATTCTGATGGGGCGCGCGCTTGCCCCGATCGAGCAGGCCGTCGGGGGGTGGCCGTTGGTCAGCCGCGCCCGCGAAGGGCACGCCCGTCTGGCGGATCTGCTGACCCGCACGCCCGTTGATCCGCCCCGCACGGCTTTGCCACGCCCCAAGGCGATACTGGAGGCGCAGAACCTTTCGGTGGTGCCGCCCGGCGACGGCCAGCCGGTGCTGCGGTCTGTCAGTTTCCGGCTTGATCCGGGTCAGGCCCTTGGCATCATCGGGCCGTCGGGATCAGGCAAATCGTCGCTGGCCCGCGCCCTGATCGGCATCTGGCGCCCGGCGGCTGGCAAAGTGCGTCTGGATGGCGCAACGCTGGACCAGTACGATCCAGACGTTCTGGGCAGCTATTTTGGCTATCTGCCACAGCGCATCACCCTGTTCGATGGCACCATCGCGCAAAATATTGCCCGCCTGAACGAGGCGCCCGACGGCCAGAAGGTTGTTGAAGCGGCAAAGAAAGCCGCCGCCCATGACATGATCGTGAAACTGCCAGACGGCTATGATACCCGGGTGTCCACGCTTGGCGGCCGCTTGTCGGGTGGGCAGATACAGCGGATAGGCCTTGCCCGTGCGCTTTACGGCGACCCGATTATTCTGATTCTGGATGAACCCAATTCGAACCTCGACAATGATGGGTCCCTGGCGTTGAACCTTGCCATCAGGGAAATGAAGGCCGACGGGCGCGCAGTTCTGATCATGGCGCACAGGCCGGCCGCAATTCAGGAATGCGATCTGCTGCTGGTGCTGGAAGACGGGGCGCGGCGGGCGTTCGGTCCGCGCGATCAGGTCTTGCGAGAGATGGTGAAAAACCATGCCGAAATTTCCAAGGCCACAGTTCCAGGGGGTGTCGCATGACCGGATCGGGACAAAACTGGTCAGTCCGCAAGCCCGCGACCTATGGCTTCTTGACCCTTGCCGCCCTCGTTCTTGGGTTTGGTGGGTGGAGCATCGCCACCACCATCACAGGTGCTATCGTTACCTCTGGCCAGATCGAGGTTGAACAGAACCGGCAGGTTGTCCAGCACCCGGACGGCGGTGTTGTGGCCAGCATCAATGTGGCTGAAGGTGATACTGTCGCCGCCGGTGACCTGATCCTTAGTCTGGATGGGGCTTCGATACGGTCGGAATTGGCCATAGTAGAGGGGCAGTTTTTCGAGACTCTGGCCCGGCGCGGCAGGCTGGAGGCCGAACGTGACGATATGCCAAGCCTGTCTTTCGACGCGGTGCTGGCAGACGGGCAGGCCGACTACCCCGAGATCGCCGAAAAGATCGAAGGCCAAAGCCGGCTGTTTGAGGCGCGCCGTGTCAGTCTTGCCAGCCAGACCGAGCAGCTTGAAAAGCGCCGCGACCAGATTGAGGACCAGATCACCGGATTTGATGCCCAGTCCAAAGCGCTGCAAACGCAGCTTGACCTGCTGGGGGAAGAGCTGACCGATCAACAGGTGTTGCTGGAAAATGGCCTGACCCAAGCCAGCCGCGTGCTTGCATTGCGGCGCGACGAGGCCAGCATGCGCGGCCAGATTGCCGAACTGGCCGCAACCCGTGCGCAGGCCGAAGGGCGCATCACCGAGACCCAGATCGAGGTATTGCGACTTGCGTCGGACCGGCGCGAAGAAGCGAACACGCAGCTGCGTGAAAGCGGCGCGCAGGAACTTGAACTGGCTGAGCGTCGGCGTGCGCTGACCGAACGGATCGCGCGGCTGGATGTTCGCGCCCCGGTTTCCGGTATTGTTCTGGGTTTGACGGTGACGACGCCGCGCGCGGTGTTGCGACCCGCCGACCCGGTGCTGTATCTGATCCCGCAAGACCGGCCCCTGGTGATCGCCACGCGCGTGCCCCCGATCCATGTTGATCAGGTGCTTGTCGGCCAGGCCGCGAAGCTGGTTTTTTCGGCGTTCTCGTCGCGCGATACGCCGGAATTGTCGGGGCATGTCACCGTGGTATCCGCCGATGCCCTGGTGGATCAAGCCACCCAGATGCCGTATTACCGGGCCGAGATTTTGCTGGATGACGGCGAAATGGCGAAACTGGGCGGCCAGATCCTGATCCCCGGCATGCCGGTTGAAGCTTTCATTCAAACCGAGGCCCGCACGCCGCTGACCTATCTGCTAAAGCCCTTTACCGATTACTTTGCCCGGGCTTTCCGAGAAAGCTGATTTGCCGGAGAAGACCCTGTCAGGCGGGATAGCCCGGATTTGTCACGGCAAACACCCGGTCAGTGCTTGCCGCCGAACAGCGCGCCGGGTAGCGTTCGCAAAATTCCGGAGGACACTATGCCCGATATCGAAGCCCGCCTTGCCGACCTTAGCGTCAGTCTGCCCGATGCCCCCGCACCGGCGGCCAATTATGTGCCCTTTGTGGTGGTCGGCAGCATCGTGCATGTGTCGGGGCAGATCAGCCAGAACGCCGACGGCCTGATCAAGGGTCGTCTGGGGGCGGATATGGACGCAAGCGCCGGCGCCGAAGCGGCCCGATGCTGCGCGATCTCTTTGCTGGCGCAAGTCAAGAAGGCCTGTGGCGGTGACCTTTCCCGGCTGGTCAGGGTAATCAAGTTAACCGGTTTCGTGAATTCCACTGCCGATTTCATCGATCAACCCAAGGTCATCAATGGTGCATCCGATTTTCTTGTCGCGGCCCTTGGTGATGCAGGGCGGCACGCGCGGTCAGCCGTGTCGGCGGCCAGTCTGCCCCTGGGCGTGGCAGTGGAAATCGAAGGCGTGTTTGAGATCAGGTGATGGCCCGCATTCCGCTGCACAGCGCGCTTCTTACTACGCCATTGGCGCATCGCGGCCTGCATGATCACAGCCAAGGGGTGATCGAAAACTCGCTTTCGGCCTTTCGCGCGGCCATTGCGGCCGGTTATGGCATCGAACTTGACGTGCAGCGCAGCGCCGATGACGTGCCCATCGTCTTTCACGATGACGATCTGGACCGCCTGACCGGTGCAACGGGCGCGTTTCGAGATTACAAGGCTGCCGCGCTTGGCCGCATGCACCTGCGCGGCGGTACCGACATGATCCCGACCTTGGAGGAGGTCCTGACACTGGTGGCAGGTCGGGTGCCTTTGCTGATCGAGATCAAGGAAAACTGGAACACGATGAAGGATACCGACGGTATTCTGGAACAGGCGATTGCCGCCGCCTTGGCTGGCTACACTGGGCCAGTCGCGGTCATGGCTTTCAACCCCCATTGTATCGCGCATATGGCCCGTTTCGCACCTGATGTGCCGCGTGGCCTTACAACCGAATCCTATGATCCTGCCCTGAACGCGCCAATCCCTGCTGAGGTTTGCGACCGTCTGCGCGGCATTCCCGATTATGACCGAACCGGGTCCAGTTTCATATCGCATCAGGCCTCCGACCTTGGCCGCCCGCGTGTGGCTGATCTGAAACGACAGGGCGCGGCAATCCTGTGCTGGACAGTCCGGTCGCCCCAGGCAGAGGCAAATGCCCGTCAGATTGCGGACAACATCACGTTTGAAGGTTACCCTGCCCCGCTTCTGGCTTGACCGGACCAATAGGCACCCCATTTCAATGAGGCAGAATATCTGCGTCCACAGTCCCAGCGGTAACTACAACCGATGCAAGAAACCGAAGTTTCCGTCCTATCCAGCGTTGCCGATATTGCAGCGGCGGAATGGGATAGTGTTGCCTGCCCAGAGGCCGCATCTGGCCGCGCAATTGATCCGTTCACCACCCACCGCTTTTTGGCAGCGCTGGATAAGTCCGGGTCCACCGGTCGCGGTACCGGATGGCAGCCACGGCCATTAGTGGCACGTCTGGATGGCAAAATCATCGGCGCAGCCCCGCTTTACGCCAAGGGGCATTCGCAAGGTGAATACATCTTTGATCAAAACTGGGCGCAAGCCTTTGAAAATGCGGGTGGCCGGTATTACCCGAAACTGCAAATGGCGGTGCCGTTCACGCCAGCCACGGGGCGGCGATTTCTGACCGCCCCCGGGCATTCCGAGACTGGCCGTGCGGCCCTTGTACAAGCGGCGTTGCAATTGGCGCAGCAAAACCAGTTGTCGTCGTTTCACGTAACATTTTGTACTGAAGACGAGGCAGAAGCGGGCGCTGCGATGGGGCTGTTGCACCGTACCACCCAGCAGTTTCATTGGGAAAACCGGGGCTATGCCGATTTTGAGGCTTTCCTTGGCGATCTGTCGTCACGCAAACGCAAAACCATCCGGAAGGAACGACAAACGGCAAATGCCTTTGGCGGCATCATCCATGCGCTGACCGGTGACCAGATCGAGCCCCGGCACTGGGATGCGTTCTGGCAATTTTATCAGGACACCGGATCACGCAAATGGGGCACGCCGTATTTGACCCGTGCGGCATTCGACGAATTTCATGCCCACATGCGGGACGACATGCTGCTGATATTGGCAGAACGCAATGGCAGACCCGTGGCTGGTGCGCTGAACTTCATCGGTCGTGACACGCTTTATGGCCGCTATTGGGGATGTACCGAAGATCATCCCTGCCTGCATTTCGAACTGTGTTACTACCGCGCTATCGAATGGGCCATTGCGAACGGCCTGAGCCGGGTTGAGGCAGGTGCGCAGGGCGAACACAAACTGGCGCGCGGGTATTTGCCGACCGTGGTGCATTCATTGCACTGGATTGCCGACCCGGGCTTTGCCAAAGCGGTCGCACAGTATCTGCGCGCTGAATCGGCGGCAGTGCAGGACGAGATTGAGATCTTGACCGCTTATGGCCCGTTTCGCCGCGTCCATTCCGAAGACTGACTGAAAGGAAAACCGATGGCAGAACTGTTGACTGATCGTACTGTCCTTGAACCGCTTTACGCCACCGGCTGGAAAGACGAAACAGCGCGCGACGCGCTGACCAAGACCTATCTGTTTCGCAACTTCGTTGAGGCATTCGGTTTCATGACACGCGCGGCGCTTTGGGCCGAAAAGTGGAATCATCACCCGGAATGGTCGAACGTCTACAGATCGGTAACTGTGGCCCTGATCACCCATGATGCCGGGGGGCTGACCGAGCTAGATGTGAAATTGGCGACAAAGCTTGACCAACTTGCCGCTGGCTAGGGCCAGGACCCCGGCCTGTAGCCAACACGCAGCGGCTGACGAATATTGACTTTGCAGCCGCAGTGCCGACATTCAGGCCAGCATCCTTCCGCAAGGCCAAACGATATGCGCGGGCTGCGGATCCGAACGACAGGGGATGGCAGATGACGCAACCGGGCCTTGATCTGAACCTGCGTGAGTGTGGCGATTGTCCGATCCGGCATCGCGCGGTCTGTTCGTTGTGCGAACCCGATGAACTGTCGCTGCTAAATCAGATCAAATATTACCGCAGTTATGAAGCCGGTCAAACAGTTGTCTGGTCTGGTGACCAGATGGAATTCGTAGCATCGGTGGTAACCGGCATGGCCACGCTGGGCCGGGATATGGAAGACGGACGCACGCAAATGGTGGGGCTATTGCTTGCGTCCGATTTTGTCGGTCGGCCGGGCCGGTCGCTGGCCCCGTTTACAGTCACGGCAGCGACTGATCTTGTTCTTTGCTGCTTTCGTAAAAAGCCGTTCGAACAGGCCCTGATCGACGCCCCGCATCTTGGCCAACGGTTGCTGCAAATGACGCTGGACGAACTGGATGCAGCGCGCGAGTGGATGGTGGTTCTGGGCCGCAAGACCGCCCTTGAAAAGATAGCCAGTCTGCTAGAAATTCTGGCCCGCAGGACCGCAACACTGAAACAGCCCAAAACGGCAGTGCCAACAGCGTTTGACCTGACGCTGACGCGCGAGGCGATGGCCAATTATCTGGGGCTGACACTGGAAACGGTCAGCCGGCAGATGTCGGCGCTAAAACGGGAGGGTGTCATCGCGTTGCAGGGCAGCCGCCATGTGATTGTGCGCGACATGGACCGGCTGCAACTTGCCGCCGGGGAATAAAGCGATTGGCAAGCGGTCCGCCCACCGGGTTGCATCTTCGGTCAATGCGCCATGAAGACCGGCATTTCGGCTTGTTCCAGCATGCCGCGCGTTGCCCCCCCCAGAATGGATTCGCGCAGGCGCGAATGGCCATATGCCCCCATCACAACCATATCGGCGGCCCTGTCACGGGCATGGCGGTTCAGCATATCGCAAAATCGTGGAAGCGTTTTGGCCAATACGGTTACTTCGGCACGCACGCCGTGGCGGGCCAGCATTTGCGATAGCGCGCCCCCGGGATTGGATCTTTCTGCCCCGTAGGCAGCCGGATCGACGATCATGATGGTCACTTGCTCGGCTGCCATCAAAAGCGGCATTGCGGCCCGGACAGCAACCATCGCTTCGCGGCTTTGGTTCCAGGCCACAACAATTCTTTTGCCCGGAATCGCGGGCATCGGGCCATCCGGCATCACCATAACGGGCACTCCGGCGTCAAACAGCACGGCTTCGATGGCGGCT
>JANNSG010000095.1:0-31161 GCA_031402355.1 Pseudorhodobacter sp.
CCGGGTCAGTTTCAGATCATGAACGCGGCGGTCCAGATCATCACGGGCTGACCGCAAGTCGCGCAACTCTTGCGCCACTTTGACCTGATCGCTTTCGGGGGCCTTGGCAACGGTGGCTTCTTTCGCGGGAATGTCGGTTGCATCCAGATCCTTGATCTTGGCTTCACCCGCAGCGATGTAGAGCGCCAGTTCATCATAGAAGTTCAGCGTTTTGGCGTAAAGCACATCCAGCGACTTGATGTCTTTGAGCAAGGTATGTTCATGGGTCAGCAGGCTGTTGGTGATCTTGTCGATCTGGCCCTGGACGGTTTCGAAACGGGCGACAAATCTGGCAAAGGGGGCTGCACGGCCAAGCAGGCGTTCCCACCAGCTGGCTTTGCGGCGCACGTCAAGTTCAGAGACCGAAAAGCCGCGAATGGTGGAGACGATATCGCGCAGACTGTCGCCTGCGGGGCCGACATCCTTGTTCTTCACGTCGGCCAGCATTTCCTGGCTGATCACCTGCAATTCGGCCTGGGCCGCCGAGCCAAAGGAAATGATCGACTGGGTATTGGCCATGTCCAGTTCGGCCATGCGTTTGCGGATGGCAGCGGCCTGCGGGGCGGGGGCGGCTTCGAGCGCCACGATCGCGGTGCCCGGTTCGGCCAAGATGACGGCGGTGACTTTTTCGATTTCAGCCAAAGTGGAGGCGGCCTGAGTGCGGATCGTCTGGGTCATCTTGATACTCTCACTGTTCGGGCCCGGTGCTGGTGCGGCGGGCGGGACGTAAAAATCTAACCTTCGCGGGCAAGGCGTTCGCGCAGGACATCGATTTCAATATCGAGGCCGGTGCGATTGCCATCCAGCAAAGCCTTGGTATTGGTTGCAAAATGCGCTTCGAGATCATCCAGCAGGGCCAGATAGGATGTGCGGGCGGTGCTGTCTTTGGTCGCGGCGTAGTGATCGGCGAATTTCACCGTCGCATCGCGCGCGCCCATCAGGTAGACGCCAAGGTACTTGCGCGCCGCCGTCAGATCGCGCGGATCATTCTCGACCGTGCGAAACAGGCTGCGCACGGTGGCTGAAAAGCGGTCGAGCCGGGCGTCAAGCGTGCTGTCACCGGCGCGCAAACCGGCATCTTTCATGGCAGCCAGATATTTTTCGCCCTCATCGACGGCAAGCGCTACCCGCTGGTTCTGAAAATCGTCAACACCTTGCATGCCCTTGTTGCGCAGGGGATCGGGGCCGAAGGCCAGCATATGCAAAAGGGCGCCGGCACAGCCAAAGCCAAGCGGTATCAGCAGGCCGGTCTGCGACAGGGTTCCGGCCAGCATCAGGCCGACAAAGGTCAGGGCGGAGCCGAAGAGTTTGCGCGGAATGGCCGGGCGGCGGGCGATGGTGCGGGCGTCAAAGGCGGCCTGCGCCTGCACCCCCAACCCGGTCAGCCAGGCCGCGAGGATCAGGGTGCCAAAAGCGACAAGTCCCGGTACGAGATTGGCCGGATCAGAGCGAAACGCATTGATCAAGATGATCACAGGTGCTGCGTAAAGCATCCGGGCGCGGCTGGCCAGTCGCGACCGCCGCATGCCGCCAGAGCCCAGCGGACGGACAGCCGGTTCTGCAGGTCCTGTGGCCGGTTTTCCGTCCGGGCTGTAGGGGCCGCCAAAGCGTTCTGCCATCATTGCCCCACTGTCATTGACCGGCCAGGGCACCGACAACGGCGGTCAGGGCCACAAGCAGGAAAAAAGCAAGGGTCTGAAAGCTGTTTGTCTGCATCATGTTTCCTGTCCGTGGCACCCGATGTCCCTGACCATTCGACGTTAACTATAAGGGATGGACCGCCGGCTTGCCAGCGATCATGCGGGGAAATAATCGCGATTGTTCCCCCTTGCCGTAGAAGAAGGTCAGGCTGTGAGAGATCAAGCGGTGCGGGGTTTGGGCCGTGACGGTTTGCCGCCCTGGCGGGTCGGTGCCGCGCCGGGTTTGTCCGGGCGGGGTTTCCCGGCTGCAGTCTTTGGTCCCGGGGTCACGGCCTTGGTGCCGCCTTTTGCACCTGCGACTGACCGGGTGACGATGCGCGATCTGGCCGGAGCAGATTTTGATTGGACCGATCCGGCTGTTCCCGATCTGGCGGTTCCTGATTTGGTGGGGCCTGATTTGGTAGGGCCTGATTTGGCCGAGCCTGATTTCGCCAGACCGGTATCATCGGCATTGGGATCGAGACCCAACTGATCGCGCAAAACGCGGCCGCGCACCTCTTCGATGGCCCCCGGTTCCATGTCGCCAAGCCTGAAAGGCCCGTAACTGATGCGGATCAAGCGGTTCACGGTCAGATTGATAGCCAGCATGGCGCGGCGGATTTCACGGTTCTTGCCTTCGCGCAGGGCGACGGTCAACCAGGCGTTCGCGCCTTGGATGCGGTCAAGCACCACGGTCATCGGCTGAAATTTCTCACCGTCAACCGTGATGCCTTTTCGCAAGGGCTCAAGGTCCGGATCTGTCGGGTTGCCTTTGATGCGCACCCGGTATTTGCGCAGCCATCCGGTGGAGGGCAGTTCCAGCCGGCGTTTCAGTTCACCATCATTGGTGAGCAGAAGAAGACCTTCGGAGTTCAGATCAAGACGGCCCACCGACATCACCCGGGGCATGTCGGGCGGCAGGGTGTCGAAGACGGTCTGGCGGCCCTTTTCATCGTTGGTTGAGGTCACCAAGCCATCGGGTTTGTAGTAAAGCCACAGGCGGGCCGGTTCTGGCGCGCCCACCGGTTCGCCGCGCACCGAAATGCGGTCAGACGCTGTGATGTTCAGCGCGGGGCTGGTGATGATGCGGCCATTGACCGAAACCTCGCCTGCCTTGATCATACGTTCCGCCTCACGCCGGGAGGCGACGCCGGCCCGCGACAGCACTTTGGCGATGCGGTCGCCTGCGGGAGTAGGCGCGGTTGGTTTTTTGGCGTCGGTCATGGGTGGCTTTCGGTGGCGAATGCCATTGCATAGGGCAAGTTCTGCCAGGTTGCCAGCCGTGGCTGAAACAGATGAGTATCTGGGCGAAAAGGAAGATGCCGGGGTGGGGTCTTGTTCTGCGGGCAAGGGGCAGGCAGAAAGGCAAGATGAGCGGGTTTCGATCATTCATGGATGTGGCGCTGAGGGAAGCGCGGGCGGCGGGGCTTCGCGGCGAGGTGCCGGTAGGCGCGGTGGTGGTATCGCCTTTGGGTGTGGTAGTGGCACAGTCGGGGAACCGGACGAGGGAATTGTGTGATCCGACAGCCCATGCCGAGGTCTTGGCGATCCGGGCCGCTTGTGTGTTGGTGGGGTCAGAGCGGCTGGTGGGGCATGATCTTTATGTGTCACTGGAGCCTTGCGTGATCTGTGCGGGGGCGATTTCCGCAGCCCGGATCGCGCGGCTGTATTATGGGGCGGGCGATCCGAAATCGGGCGGAGTTGCGCAGGGGGCGCGGGTGTTTGCGCATCCGCAGTGCCACCATGTGCCGCAAGTTTTTGAAGGGATTGGCGCGACCGAGGCCGAAGCGGTTTTGAAGGATTTCTTCAATGCCCGGCGCAGGCCGTGACGCACCAAAGCGACGAGAGGCGGGACGCAGAGGCCGGGGACATATGATGGTGTGGTTGGACCCTCTGGATGGCTATTGCGAGCGGCTTGGCCCAGGCTACTGGGCCGAACCTGTGAATGCGCTGACCAATTTTGCGTTTTTGCTGATGGCTGCCGTGATGTGGCAGCGCGTGCAGGGGTTGCCATTGGCGCGGGCGTTGGTGGGTGTGCTAGCGGCTATCGGGGTTGGGTCATTCTTGTTCCATACCCATGCGAACCGTCTGACAGCCCTGATGGATGTGGCCCCGATAGCAGGGTTCATTTTGCTTTATGTCTTTGCGGCAAGTCGGGATTTTTTGGGTCTGAATGGCTGGCAGGCGGGGCTAACTGCGGCGGCAGTTCTGCCCTATGTGGCGGCGACAGTGCCGGTTTGGGCGATGGTGCCGGGACTTGGATCATCGGCAGGCTATGCGCCGGTGCCGGTATTGATCTTGCTTTATGCGTGGTTTTTGTGTCGGCGCGCGGCGGAGACGGCCAAGGGGCTGGCAATAGGGGCGGGGATATTGGTGCTGTCTTTGACATGTCGCACGCTGGACGGGCCGCTATGCGATGTTAACCCGCTTGGGCTGCATTTCATTTGGCATGTGCTGAATGCCGTGATGTTGGCGTGGATGATCGAGGTTTACCGCCGCCATATGCTTGCGAAGGCCAGTTGAGGCCGTTAAACGGGGCGAAATCAGGTTCGGAGTAGCCCCCATGTCCATTGATATCGACACCGCGCGCAAAGTGGCCAAGCTGGCGCGCATTCGGGTGGAGGAGGCGGCTTTGCCCGCGCTTGCAGGGGAATTGTCGGGGATTTTGGCGTTCATGGAGCAGCTGGGCGAAGTCGATGTGACTGGGGTGGAGCCGATGACATCTGTTACGCCGATGCGGCTTGCGCGGCGGGTGGATGTGGTGACGGACGGTAGTATTCAGGGCCAGATATTGGCGAATGCGCCGGATGCGCGCGAAGGGTTCTTTGCGGTGCCAAAGGTGGTGGAATGATGGGTGCGAATACGCTGACCATTGCAGGGGCGCGGGATGCGCTGCGCAAGGGGGAATTGAGCGCGGTTGATCTGACCATGGCCTGTCTGACCGCGATTGATGCGGGCGATGGGTTGAACGCCTTTGTGCATAAGACGCCAGACCTTGCGCTGGATCAGGCGCGGGCGGCGGATGCGCGGATTGCGGGCGGGGATGCCCCTGCGATGTGCGGGATTCCATTGGGGATCAAGGACTTGTTCTGCACCAAGGGGGTTGCGTCGCAGGCCGGATCGAACATTCTGGCGGGGTTCAAGCCGGAATACGAAAGCACTGTAACAGCGCAGTTGTTTGGTGCGGGTGCGGTGATGCTGGGCAAGCTGAACATGGACGAATTCGCCATGGGGTCCAGCAATGAAACCTCGGCCTACGGCAATGCGGTGAACCCTTGGAAGATTGACGATCGCAAGTTGACACCGGGCGGGTCGTCGGGTGGGTCTGCGGCGGCGGTGGCGGCGGATTTGTGTTTGGCGGCGACGGGGACGGATACTGGCGGGTCGATCAGGCAACCTGCGGCGTTTACCGGGATAGTCGGGATCAAGCCGACCTATGGGCGCGTGTCGCGTTGGGGTGTAGTGGCGTTTGCATCGTCACTGGACCAAGCCGGGCCGATGACCAAGACCGTGCGCGATGCGGCGATCATGCTGGGGGCGATGGCGGGGCATGACCCAAAGGATTCGACAAGCGCCAATCTGGCGGTGCCGGATTTTGAAGCGGCCTTGACCGGGGATATTCGCGGCAAGACGATAGGTATTCCGCGCGAATACCGGATGGATGGGATGCCTGTGGAGATTGAGGCATTGTGGCAGAACGGTATTGCTATGATGAAAGATGCAGGGGCGAAGATCGTTGATATCAGCCTGCCACACACGAAATATGCGCTGCCGACGTATTATGTGGTGGCCCCTGCGGAAGCGTCATCGAACCTCGCCCGCTATGACGGCGTGCGCTATGGCCACCGCGCAAAGCTGGCGCAGGGCGATGGCATCACCGAGATGTATGAAAAAACCCGCGCGACCGGCTTTGGGCCAGAGGTGCAGCGCCGGATCATGATTGGCACCTATGTGCTGTCGGCGGGGTTTTATGACGCCTATTACAACCGCGCACGCAAAGTGCGGGCGCTGATCAAGCGCGATTTCGACGCGGTGTTTGCGGAAGGTGTTGATGCGATCTTGACCCCCGCCACGCCGAGTGCCGCCTTTGGGTTGGGTGAGATGGCCAATGCCGACCCGATTGCTATGTATCTGAACGATGTCTTCACGGTAACCGTCAACCTTGCCGGCCTGCCGGGCATTTCAGTTCCGGTCGGGCTGGATACCAAGGGCTTGCCTTTGGGGCTGCAATTGATCGGGCGGCCTTGGGAAGAAGCTGCGTTGCTAAATCACGCCTATGTGCTGGAGCGGGCGGCAGGCTTTGTGGCCAAACCGCAAAAATGGTGGTAGGGGCTGCAGAAATGTTATCCACAGTTAGGTTTGCCATGCGTCTGCCCCCTGCCTTGATGCTGTCTTTCGGTCTTGTGGCCTGTACACAAACCGTGCCGGATTCCGGTGCCGGGGTTGGGTTTCAGGATTATACCAGCTATTCGCAAAGCCGAGATGCGTCGCTCGCCGCCAGCACGCGGCCGACCGGGCCGATCGCCCCGGTAACCGGATTTTCGACGGCCGCGGCCGGAGCGGCGATTGATGCGGCCGACGGGCGCGGCCCAGCGCCACAGACGCTTGCCCCGCGATCCGGGGACCCCTTGCAAGGTGTGGTGATCGGATCTGGCGACCCGGCGCGGCCGCGTGGAAACGCCCCGGCGGGTATCAAGGTGGAAAGCGGTGAAGTGCAGGCCGGGGCGGCCGGAATTTCGGATGAAAATGACTTTGAAGCGGTAAAGGCCCGCGAAAGCATTCAAAGCGACGCCGAACGTATTGCCCAGAACCGGGCGCAGTATCAGGTGGTGCAGCCCGGGGCCTTGCCGCAGCGGCCCGGCGATACCGGGCCGAATATCGTTGAATTCGCTCTGGCCACCACCCACGCGCCGGGCACACAGCTTTACAAGCGGTCTTCGTTGCGGCTTAGCAAGGCTGCAAGCAATTGCGCCAAATACGGATCGTCCGACCAGGCGCAAGAGGCGTTTCTGTCCAAAGGCGGGCCGGATCGCGACCGTTTGGGCGTAGACCCTGATGGCGATGGCTATGCCTGTTCCTGGGATCCGCGGCCCTTCCGCACGGCATTGCAGTAAACGCCTTGGCCCTGCTTTCGCCCAATTTTGGCGAACGGCGGGGCGGGGCGCATCCGGAATTGATTGTCATCCACTACACCGCAATGGCAAGCTGTGAGGCTGCTCGCGACCGGCTTTGCGATCCCGCAGCCGAGGTATCGGCACATTACCTGATTTCCGAGACTGGCGAAGTTCTGGCACTTGTGCCCGAGGAATTGCGGGCCTGGCACGCAGGCGCAGGGTCTTGGCGCGGGTTGGAGGATGTCAATTCACGGTCTATCGGGATTGAACTTGCCAATACTGGCGCGCAGCCATTTGCAGATCCGCAGATGCAGGCGCTGGAGGCGCTGCTGGCAGGCGTAATGGCGCGCTGGGCGATACCACCACAGGGCGTGATCGGGCATTCGGATATGGCCCCGGGGCGAAAACGTGATCCGGGCGCGCGGTTTGACTGGCGCAGGCTGGCGCTGGATGGGCTCTCTGTCTGGCCGGGACGCAGCGCACCGTCCGCGACCGCAGATTTCATTGCCGACGCGAGCCGATTTGGTTACCCGGGTGCTGGGGCTGAGCTGGTGTTGCCCGCGTTTAGGATGCGGTTCCGACCCTGGGCGAAAGGGCCGCTTGATGCCGTGGATGCAGGTATGATGGCTGATCTGGCAGGACGGTTTGGCGTTGACGCAGGGCCGTTCTTGGCCTAACCCCCCGCTCATGCGGATGGCTGGATGACCGCGGGTGGCAACGCTCGAGGAAAGTCCGGGCTCCATGAAGACAGGGTGCCGGGTAATGCCCGGCCGGGGCAACCCGAGGGAAAGCGCCACAGAGAAAAGACTGCCCAGGTCGCAAGCCGGGGTGATGGTGAAACGGTGGGGTAAGAGCCCACCACGGACCGGGCAACCGGGACGGTATGGCAAGCCCCACCCGGAGCAATGCCGAATAGGGGCCTCGCGCGGGGCTGGTCATGGGTGCAAACCCGCGATACCGCTGCAGGGATCTTCAGCCCAGAGGCCCGGGTTGGCAGCTTGACCCCCTTGGTAACAGGGCGGGCAGAGGAATGGTCATCCAACCCCGGATCACGGTCCGGGGTGGACAGAACCCGGCTTACAGGCCATCCGCATATTTTCGACCCAGCAGAGCAACATCCGATGGGGCCTGTTCGCCTTGTTGCAAGACCAGTCCCCATGCGGGGACCGGGCGCGTCGCGCGAGGATATTTGAGCCAAAATGAAAGGGGCAGGTTTCATTTTGGTCTAAATATCCGCGCCCGCAGGGCAAACGGCCCGCAGGGCAAAAGGGCTTGCGCGGCAGCGCGCCGTTTGATTGCCGTCAGATGCGTGCCGAACGGCGTTTGGCTGTTGACTCTGCCGGTGCCATCCGTAAAAGGCGGCTTCAAGGAATTTTTCGGGGCGCGCTTTTTGTGGCCCGGTGCAGGAGCTAAGACTATGGCGAAACCCGCTACGATCAAGATCCGCCTGAACTCGACGGCGGGGACCGGGCATTTTTATGTCACCAAGAAAAATGCACGCACGATGACCGACAAGATGGTCGTGAAGAAATATGACCCCGTCAAGCGCGAGCATGTGGAATACAAGGAAGGCAAGATCAAGTAAGATCTGGCTTTTGTGGCAAGATGCCGGGCCGTCCTTTTGGGCGGCCCTTTTCTTTTGGGCGAATTCACCCATTTTGGTGAAGATGACCTTGACCCTGACCATACGTGCAGCACGGCTTTCCGATGTGTCGGCTGTTGATACGCTGCTTGCCCGCAGTTATCCGCGCCTTTTGGCGGCGGACTATCCGCCGTCAGTGATGGTGACGGCGTTGCCGATCATTGCCCGTGCGCGGCCAGAGTTGCTGACGTCGGGGCGGTACTTTCTGGCCTTTGGGCAGGAGGGCCGGTTGATGGGCGCAGGCGGGTGGAGCGCCGCAGCACCCGGCCCATCCGACCAGCCAGAGGGGCCACCGGGGGCCGCCGCAGTTGGCCATGTGCGCCATGTGGCGACCGATCCCGATGCTGTGCGGCAAGGCATAGGGCGGGCGGTGATGGGGGCTGTTCTTACGGCTGCCCGGAATGCGGGCATTGCCAGGATGGAGTGCCTGTCCACGCGGACAGCAGTCCCATTTTACGTGAGTTTAGGGTTTCGGGTGCTTGGCACAGTTGAGGTGCCGCTGCGCATGGGGATCGTGTTTCCCGCGGTTCGGATGACCAACGATCAGATATGAAAAAGGCCGATCTTTCGACCGGCCTTTGGTGTGGTTTGTGTCAGGATCGCTTATTCGCGGTTGCCCATGAAGTTCAGCAAGAACATGAACATGTTGATGAAGTCGAGGTACAGGTTCAGCGCCCCCATGATGGCCGCTTTGCCCAGCCAATCCTGATCGCCCATCTGCGCATGCTGCAGGTAGGTATTCTTGATGGTCTGTGTGTCATAGGCTGTCAGGCCCGCGAAGATCAGCACACCAATCGCCGAGATCGCAAACGCAAGGGCGGTCGATGCAAGGAAGATGTTCACAACCATTGCCACCAGCAGGCCGATGACACCCATCATCAGGAAAGTCCCCATCGCCGACAGGTCTTTCTTCGTCGTGTAGCCGTAAAGCGACAGTGCGGCGAAGGCGATTGCCGTGATGAAGAAGGTCTGGGCAATCGAGGTGCTGGTGTAGACCGCAAAGATAAAGCTGAGCGACAGACCCATTGCGGCTGCGTAGACATAGAAGAACAGCTGTGCCGCGGCGACCGAAAGGCGGGGGATCAGCGCGCCGAAGGCAAAGACCATCACCAGCGGCAGGAACATCACGACCCATTTCAACGGGGTCGCAAAGATCGCGTTGATCATCGCATCGTTGGTGCCGATGGCCCAGGCCACTGCGCCGGTGATTGCCATGCCGACGGACATCAGCCCGTAGACCTTGTTCATATGGGCGCGCAGCCCGGCGTCGATTTCGGATGTCCGCGTACCCGCGCCGACCGTCCGCGTTGATTGATATTCAGCCATCTGAATCCTCCGACCAAGTTCATTTCGGCCATCTTGCAAAGCACGATGCCACATGACCGAAATATCGGAGCGAACCGGTCAGAATTCAAGCATTCCCGACAGAAATCCGCAGTTTATTTGGAATTTGCATCGTGCAGCCACGATAAGCTAGACTTTCCAGTGTTTTGGGGCATCCCAAACCGGGCGATTTGCCTCGGAATTGGCCTGTTCGCGGGTGACGCCAATGTCGCGAAGCATTGCGTCATCCAGCGAGATTAGGGCTTTGCGCTGTTTGTAAAGGATGTGCGCGGCCTGCAGGCGGTCAAAGAGCCGTCTGATCGAGGACCGATCCGAGAGGCGGGCCGTACCGGGCAGGTTGGTCGTATCGCTGCAATGTGTCATCGGGTTTCCTTTCTTTCATATTCGATCTTGCGATGTTAGGTATACTTTGCATTCGAATACTTGATTGGTATGCGCCCTTCTGATACATTTGAAAAGTGAATGGTTGTGAACTTAGACATCAGGAAACGTGATATGATCAGGAATCTCGATCTGACGGCCTTGCGATCATTTGTGGCGATTGCCGATGCGGGAGGGGTGACACGGGCCGCCGGTTTTCTGAACCTGACGCAATCGGCGGTATCAATGCAGATCAAGCGTCTGGAAGATATGCTTCAGGTCGAAGTGCTTGACCGGTCCGGGCGCAGGGTGGCGCTGACTGCCGCGGGCGAGCAGTTGTTGGGCTATGCGCGCAAGATGCTGATGTTGAACGATGAGGCATTCGGGCGGCTGACGCATAACAACTTTGAAGGCGAGATCGTGCTGGGGGTGCCGCATGACATTGTCTATCCCAACATCCCGCAGGTGTTGCAGCGTTTCAACCGTGACTATCCCAAAATGAAAGTGACACTGCTGTCGTCTTTCACCCGCAGTCTGATTGAGCAGTTTGGTCGCGGCGAATGCGATATCATTCTGTCGACCGAAGACGGGCGCGGCGAGGGTGGTGAGACCTTGACAGAACTGCCCTTGGTCTGGATCGGCGCACCCGGCGGGCAGTCCTGGCGGCAGCGCCCGCTACGGCTTGCCTATGAGTATCGCTGCATCTTTCGACAAAGGGCGCAGGCCGCATTGGACGCGGCGGGAGTGACCTGGGAAATGGCGGTCGAAAGTGACAATACCCGCACCATCGAAGCCTCGGTCAGTGCTGATCTTGCTGTGCATACCATGCTGGCCGGAACAGAGCCGCAGCATCTGGAACGTATTTCCCATGGCGGCAGCTTGCCCGAGCTGGCACGGATGAAAGTGAACCTGTATGTGGCCGATCCGGTGCATAGCCCGGCGGTGTCTGCATTGGCAGATCTGATCCGGTCAGCTTTCACACTGCGCACGGTGCGGCCCGCCGCAGCGCCCGATCTTCGGGTGTTGCAGGACTGAGGTCATAACCCTGAAACAGGTGCCATCAATCCATGGTTATGACGACTTTGCCGGTTGCTTTTCGGTTGCGCAGCAGATCCAGCCCCTCATGCAGGCGGTCGAAGGGCAGAACGTGGCTTATATGCGGGCGAAGGCTGCCTTGCGCATACCAGTCAAGCAAGCTTGCAAGCGATGCCCGCAGCCGGTCTGGCGCGAAGCTTCGGTAACCGCCGATATAAAGGCCGATGACGGTCAGGTTTTTCACCAGCAGAATATTGGCGGGGATCTGAGGTATCTGGCCGCTGGCAAAGCCGATTGACAGCAAGCGCCCCTCGGGCCGTGTCGCGCGCAAGGCCGCGTCAAAACTGGCGCCACCTACCGGATCGAAGACCACATCCACGCCGCCAAGCGCTTTGAGCTGGTCCTTCAGGTCGATGGCATCACTGTCGATCAGCACATCGGCACCTGCGGCGCCGGCCACTGCCAAGCGGTCTGCACCGCGCGCCGCTGCAATGACGCGTGCGCCCATCTTTTTGCCAAGCTCGACCGCCGTCAACCCGACGCCACCTGCCGCACCAAACACCAAAAGGGTTTCGCCCGGCCGCAAGCCTGCGCGATGATCCAGCGCGAGATGGCTGGTGCCATAAGCGATCTGGAAGGCGGCGGCCTCGACAAAGGGCATCGCATCGGGCAGCGGCAGCAGGCGCGCAATTGGAAAACAACCCTGCTCGGCCAGACCGCCCCAGCCTGTCAGCACCGCCACACGGGTGCCGGGTGCGGGCCCATCCGTATCGGGCCCCAATTCCACCACCGTGCCAGCGATTTCGAGGCCCGGAATGAACGGAAGCGGCGGATGTTCCTGATAGCGGCCCTCTTGCATCAAGAGGTCGGCAAAGTTCAGGCCACAGGCGGCAATGGCAATGCGTGCTTCGCCCTGACGCGGCTTTGGGAGGGCCAGGGTTCGTTGGACCGCCCTGGTGCCAAGCTGTTCGATGGTCCAGGCGCGCATTGTCGGGTATCCTTGATCTGGCAGAAGGCGCGCCCATTGGACAGAGTTCCGAATGCCGATGCAAGGTGTTCGCAAAACGCAAAAATTAGCGAAAATTGTTGCAAAATGAGACGCATTATGGGAATACCGTATAAGGCGAATTGGGGAATATGAAAGCCCGTCAGGGGAGAAGCGCGGTCAGGCGTGACAATTTGTTCTTCCTCTGTATAATTGGACATATCTAAAAAGACAGGTTTTGGCGACGTTGAGTATTTTTCTCCAAAAACATGTCAAAGGCGAGCTTTGGCACGAAAATTGCTTATAGCTGTGTGGGGAAGTAACAGTAGCAATGGAGATTTTTTGATGAAACACCCAGTAGACGCGCATGTCGGCAAACGTATCCGGCATCGTCGTTGGATGGTTGGCATGACCCAGCAGCATTTGGCTGACAAGGTCGGTATTAAATTTCAACAAATTCAAAAGTATGAAACGGGGATGAATCGTGTCAGTGCATCCCGCTTGTGGGATATCGCGGAATCGCTTGGCGTGACGATCGGATTTTTCTTCGAAGGTCTTGACGATGCCCGCGAAGCGCAGAACGCCAGCGAAACCGATATCATGGCAGATCGTGAAGCGCTTGAACTGGTGCGGTCTTACTATGCGATCCCGGAAGCCCAACGCCGCCGCCTGTTCGATCTGGCGCGCGTGCTGAGCGACGCTGCCTGAGCTGGTTGCTGCAAACTTGCCCTTGACCTGGCCCCCCCGCACCCGGTAGCGCGGAGGGGGTCGGGTGAACAAACGGGGGCTTGGGTTGGTGAAACTGACGGAAGCGGAAAAGGCCGAACTGGTGGGGACGGCGGCAGAACTGGCCGACGCGGCGCGCCGGGCGACGCTTGCGCATTTTCGCAAGCCTGATCTGACGGCTGATACTAAGGAAGCGCTGCGTTTTGACCCGGTCACGGTGGCTGACCGGCTGTCTGAAACCCGGATGCGCGAAATTCTGGCGCGCCGCAGACCGGATGACGCGATTCTGGGCGAAGAGTTCGGCCCAAGTGCTGGCACATCCGGCCTGACATGGGTGCTGGACCCGATTGACGGCACGCGCGGCTATCTGTCAGGCACGCCAACCTGGGGCGTGTTGATTTCCGTGGCCGATGCCACCGGGCCGATTTACGGCATCATCGACCAGCCCTATATCGGCGAGCGGTTCGAGGGCGGATTTGGCCGGGCGCAGGTCGTGGGCCCGATGGGAACCCAAGGATTGCGCTGCAGGCCGGCGCGGCCGTTGGCCGAGGCGATTTTGTTCACGACATTCCCCGAGGTGGGAACGCCCGATGAAGGCGCCGCTTTTCGCCGCGTAGCGACTAAGGTGCGGCTGGTCCGCTACGGCATGGATTGCTATGCCTATGCGTTGATCGCGGCGGGGCAGATTGATCTGGTGATCGAGGCGGGATTGCAGGCCTATGACGTGCAGGCCCCGATCGCGGTGATCGAGGCGGCAGGCGGCATTGTGACCGATTGGCAAGGCCGCCCCGTGCATCAGGGCGGGCAGGTGTTGGCCGCCGCGAATGCGGATATTCATGCACAAGCCCTGGCCCTGCTGAACGGGTAGATGAGTATTTTTGCGAAAAGGAAGCTTGGGATTGTCAGGTGCCTGCTTGACCTATTAAGGTAGCAGAGCCGCAAGTCCTTCAGCCCCCCTTCTGTTGCGGCGAAGTTCCCATCCACCGAAGGGGGTGGAAATCGGGGAACCCATGTCTGCTGATAAATCTGAAATTCTGATCCGAAACGCTGATGCCGTGCTGACGATGAACGCCAGGCGAGATGAGCTTGACGGTTGTGATGTGCGGGTACGGGACGGCAAGATTGCCGAGGTCGGGCAGAAATTGCACTCAACCGGCGAGGTGATTGAGGCATCGGGCTGTCTGGTGACGCCCGGGCTGGTGAACACGCATCATCATTTGTATCAGACCCTGACGCGGGCGGTGCCCGGTGGACAGGATGCGCTTTTGTTTGGTTGGCTGAAGACGCTTTATCCGATCTGGGCGCGGTTTGGGCCGGAGGAGATGTTTGTATCGGCGCAGGTGGGGCTGGCGGAACTGGCGCTTTCGGGCTGCACGATGACGTCGGATCATCTCTATCTCTATCCGAACGGGGCGCGGCTGGACGATACCATTGCAGCGGCGCGCGAGGTGGGGTTGCGCTTTCATCCGACACGCGGAGCCATGAGCATCGGGGAAAGCGCCGGTGGGCTGCCACCTGACAGTCTGGTGGAACGCGAGGCGGCGATTTTGGAAGACAGCATCCGGGTGGTGGATGCGTTTCATGATGCTGCTGAGGGCGCGATGGTGCGGGTGGGTCTTGCCCCGTGTTCGCCGTTTTCAGTTTCGCGCGATCTGATGCGCGAGGCGGCCTTGCTGGCGCGTGACAAGGGGGTAATGCTGCACACCCATTTGGCCGAGAATGACGAGGATATTGCCTATTCATTGGCAAAGTTTGGCTGCCGCCCGGGCGAGTATGCGGAAAGCCTGGGCTGGGTCGGCGATGATGTCTGGCACGCGCATTGCGTAAAGTTGAATAGTTCGGAAATTGAACTTTTTGCCCGCACGGGCACGGGTGTCGCCCATTGCCCATGTTCGAATTGTCGCCTTGGGTCGGGGATAGCACCGATACGTGCGATGCGGGATGCGGGGGGCAAGGTGGGTCTTGGCGTCGATGGATCGGCCAGCAATGACGCGGGCAACCTGGTGGCCGAGGCGCGTCAGGCGATGTTGTTGCAACGGGTTGCAAGCGGCGCCGACGCGATGTCGGCGCGTGAGGCGCTGGAGATTGCAACGCTGGGCGGCGCGCGGGTTTTGGGGCGCAGTGACTGTGGGTCGATCGAAGTGGGCAAGCGGGCGGACATCGCAGTGTGGGATATGTCCGGCGTCGAGGCGGCGGGATCCTGGGATAGGGTCGCGCTGCTGCTGGCGGGGCCGATGCGCGTGCGCGATCTGATTGTAGAGGGGCGGCAGGTGGTGCGGGACGGGCAGATGGTGACCATCGATCTGCCCTTGGTGGTGGAGCGCCAGAACCGTCTGGCGCGGGCTTTGATGGGGTGATAACCGGAGGTATCCAGGATCGAGATTGGCCCCATGTCACATAATTATGAAACCCAGCGCCGGGAGACCTATGCCACGTTCAAGAACATCCAAGGCATAAGACTGCCGAAAACAGCGGTGGTGGATTTCATCTTTTTCATCGAAGAGTTGGATGCGAATTGGGCGTCATTGGAAAAAGCGCTTCAGGCCGAAGGGTTTAGTACCAAGCGGATGGGCGACAAGGAAACCCTGATCGCCAGTTTCGGGCCGATTGCAGTGACCCCGGAAGAGATCTGGCAACACGAGCGCACAGCGACCAGCATTGCATTGAAGCATGATTTCTACCCGGATGGGTGGGAATTGGCGGAGTGACCAGACATTGATTGCAGCGGGCGCCCCCCCACCCAAACCGCCTTTACCGCCCGGTCATCGCCCATCATGATGGTTGGGAAAATCGCTTGCCAGATGTCGCCCGCGCGGCGCGTCGCCTGTTCAATCGCGGGTGTGCTTGCCAGATCAAGGATCACCAGATCCGCCTCCATCCCTGGGGCAATGTTGCCGATTTGCGTCTCGGCATGCAGTGCACGGGCGGAGCCGACAGTCGCCAGCCACCAAAGTTGTGCCGGGTGTAGCGCTTGGCCGCGCAGTTGTGCCACCTCGTAGGCCGAGGCCATGGTGCGCAACATAGAAAACGACGATCCGCCGCCAGTATCCGTGGCGAGCCCGACGCGCAGGTGCTGTGCAAGCCCCATGTCAAACAGGCCGGACCCTATGAAGGTGTTGGATGTGGGACAATGCACGAGGCTGGCCCCTGCCTCAACCAGACGGTCTTTTTCGCGCGGTGTCAGATGGATGGCGTGGCCGTAGATGGCGCCTTCCCTAAGCAGACCTTGTGTCTCATAGGTATCCAGATAATCGCGCGATTGCGGGAACAGGTCATGCACCCAGGCGATTTCATCGTGCTGTTCGGACAGGTGCGTTTGCATCAGGCAATCAGGGTATTCGCGCCACAAAGCGCCGAGTGCGGCCAGTTGTTCGGGCGTTGATGTCGGCGAAAAGCGCGGCGTGATGACGTAGGACAGGCGGTCAACGCCATGCCATTGGTTCAACAGGGCTTTGCTTTCGTCATAGGCGCGTTGGGGCGTATCGCGTAAGGCTTCGGGCGCGTTCCTGTCCATGCAGGTCTTGCCTGCATAGGCGCGCAGGCCCCTGGTTTGGGCGGCGGTAAAGAACGCATCCACCGAGCCTGGGTGAATGGTGCCATAGCTGCACATCGAGGTGGTGCCATGGGCGAGGGCGAGGTCGAAATAGCGGTTTGCAATTTCGTCTGCATAGCCCGCGTCGGCAAAGCGTATTTCTTCGGGGAAGGTATAGGTGTTTAACCAATCGATCAGCCGCTTGCCCCAGGACGCGATGATCGCGGTTTGCGGGTAATGCACATGCGCGTCTATGAAGCCCGCTGATATCAGCGCTTGGCCATAATCGGTGACGTTGGCCTGCGGATGACGTTTGCGCAGAGCAGCCCCATCATCCACCGCTACGATCATGCCACGGTCCAGCAATACGCCGCCATATTGCCAGTGACGGGCTGCTTGCGGGCCGATCTCAAACGGATTTTCCTGAAATGACAGAACTTGCCCAAGAACCAGATCGGCCATATCCATTTTCCTTTTTCAAGCAATGCTATACTGTTTAAGCGCTTTAGCAGCATTCGAAAATGGCGCGCGCCCCCTGTTTGTTTGAAACAGCTTGTCCTAGAGAAGGGGTAATCGGTCGGTGGGCTATTGGTTGAAAGGGGCATCATGGCGGAAAGTCCGGGGGTAGACCTGAACATCGATGCCCTTGATGGCCGTCGGATGACTGCGATTCTGGATGCGGTTGAAGCGGGCGATACCGGCCTGCTGACAACCCTGCTGGAGCCGCTGCACGCCGCCGATATCGCCGATCTTATGGAACAGATCAGCCCGCCTGATCGCCGCAGCCTGTTGGCCATGTGGTCAGGCGAGGTGGACGGTGAAATTCTGTCGGAACTTGACGAAGCCATTCGTGACGAAGTGATCGCAGCTTTGTCGCCTGCCGAACTTTCCGAAGCGATCCGTGAGCTGGATACGGACGATGTTGTAGATATCATTGAAGATATGGATGCCCCCCAACAGGGTGTCATTCTTGACGCCCTGGAAGATGCAGATCGCTTTGCGGTGCAACAGGCGCTGGGCTATCCCGAAGGATCAGCCGGGCGTTTGATGCAGCGCGAAGTGGTGGTTGCCCCTGAACACTGGACGGTGGGCGAGGCTATTGACCATCTGCGCAGTTCTGACCGGCTGCCGGAACAGTTTTACCATGTCATCTTGCTGGACCCAAGGATGAAACCGCTGGGCTATGTCACGCTGGGGCGAATCTTGTCATCGCGGCGCGATATCCGGTTACGAGACATTCTGGAAGAGGGCTTTCGCACTGTGAAGGCGACGGAAGAGGAAGAAGCTGTCGCCTATTTCTTCAATCAGTATCACATGATTTCCTGCCCGGTGGTGGATGCCGATGACAGGCTGGTCGGTGTCATCACCATTGACGACGCCATGGCGGTGCTGGACGAGGAACACCACGAGGATGTGTTGCTGCTGGCAGGGGTTGGTGAAGAAAGCTCTATCGCCGATGGCATCCGCAAGACGGTTCGGCAGCGGTTTCCGTGGTTGTTTGTCAATCTGATCGCGGCCAATCTTTCAGCACTGGTGATCGGCCAGTTTCAGGGCACGATCGCAGCCCTGGTCGCGCTTGCGGCGCTGATGCCGATTGTGGCCTCGATGGGGGGCAATGCGGGCACCCAATCGTTGACCGTGGCTGTGCGGGCGCTGGCGACCCGCGATCTGACCAGATCAAACGCGTTGCGCGTGGTGCGGCGCGAAGCGGCGGTAGGCCTGATAAACGGGGTCGGATTTGCTGCCGTGATGGCCATTGTCGGTTGGTTTGGCTATGGGTCTGCGATGCTTGGTGTGGTGATCGGTCTGGCGATGATCGTGAACCTGTTTGTGGCGGCGCTGGCGGGGATATTGGTGCCGCTTGCCTTGAACAGGGTTGGCTTTGACCCCGCACTCGCCTCTGGCACATTCGTGACCACGATGACCGATGTGATGGGGTTTTTCGTGTTTCTGGGTCTTGCGACGCTGGTTCTGGTATGACGATAGACATCGCAAAAGCTGAAGCGCGTGCGGCCGCTTTTGCCACCCGCAAGCTGGCATTTGCTGCGGGGCAGGGCAGGGCGGCGGCGCAACTTGCAGAGGTTCTGGATCGTTTTCGCGGCCGCGCTTTGTCTGGTTACATGCCGATGCGTACGGAAATTGACCCGCTGCCGGCGATGGAGGCCCATCGGGGCCCGGTCTGTGTGCCGGTGATCATCGGCCCGAACCAGCCTTTGAAGTTTCGCGCATGGACCCAGGAGTGCGCCATGATACCCGGAGAATTCGGAGCCTTGATCCCGGCCGAGGGAGACTGGATAGAGCCCGAGGTGCTGATCGTGCCCCTGCTTGCCTTTGACTTGCGTGGCTACCGTCTTGGCTATGGTGGCGGCTTTTATGACCGCACATTGCAAGCGCTGCGATCCAGACGGCCAACGATAGCAGTAGGCTTTGCCTTTGGCGCGCAGCAGGTCGCCGAGGTGCCCATCGACGAGAATGATCAAAGGCTGGACGCGGTCGTAACCGAAGCGGGCCTGATCTCTATTTGAGGGTTGTTTGCAGGTCATGCGCGGCGAGCGCTGCGGAGGACTACCCCCCGCAACCGAATTGATAGGCCCGGTTACTTGGCGATGACCTCGTCTCGCACGAACATGTTGGCCCAGGCGCGATCAATCAGATCCGGCGACATGTGATACGGCATGTTCTCAAACTCGCAGATCGCGATCATCTGGTCGATCAGGAACACCGGCTGATAATTGGCAAAATTGTTGTCGATGGTCGGGTATTTCACTTTCAGCAGGTGAACCATCGCCGCCTCATCCAACGGCATTTTGCGTTTTCTAGCCATCATGGCAAAGATTTTCAGAAAGTTTTCCTGGTTTGGCCCGTCGATCTTGATCTTGAAGAAGATCCGGCGCAGAGCCGCGCCATCGAAGATCTCATTCGGGTGAAAGTTGGTCGAAAAAATTACCAGCGTGTCGAAGGGCACGGTGAATTTCTCGCCCGACTGCAGCGCCAGAATATCGCGCGCCTCTTCCAAAGGAACGATCCAGCGGTTGACCAGCTTTTGCGGCGGCTCGGCCTGTCGGCCAAGATCGTCGACGATGAAAATGCCGCCGGTGGATTTCAGCTGCAGCGGCGCTTGATAGGTGCGCGCGGTGGGGTTGTAGGTCAGATCCAGCATTTCCAGCGACAATTCACCGCCGGTGATCACGGTCGGGCGTTCGCAATAGACATAGCGGTTGTCGAACCGTGCCGCGGTGCGGCGAATGGCATTGGGGTCATCGACGGATTCTTCCGCCGCTGTGTGCACAATGGGGTCAAAAACCGTGATCACCTGGCCCGCGTATTCCAGCGCGCGCGGCACATAGATCTTGTCGCCAAGCGCATCGCGGATGCCGTTCGAAATGGATGATTTGCCGTTGCCTGGCGGGCCATACATCAGGATTGACCGCCCTGACGTGACCGCCGGGCCCAGATTGTCGATCAGGTCTTCCGGCAAGATCAGATGGCCCATGCCTTTGAGCAGTTCAGTGCGCGAAAGTTTGATTTTGCGCACCGACTGGCGTTTCACCTGTTCTTTGTACACATCCAACGGGATCGGCATGGCGCCATAATATTCCGACTGCGCCAAGGCATCCAGCGCCCGCGCCTTGCCACCATCGGTGAGCTGATAGCCCATTTCGTTGCCAGATGTGGCGTGCAACGTGCCGGTGGCCTGAATCAGTTTTTGGGTGCGCGCCAGATCGACCAGTTCTTGGGTCAATGTGGATGGGATGCACAGGGTCCGGCTCAGAGACGTCACCAGATCAAGATTGGTGCGAAACATGGTCTTGAGCAGCATATCGCGCATCATGACAATGGAAATGCCCACCTCTGCCAAGGTTCTTGGCTGTGGCGGGGCCAGCACGGCCGGCGTGGTCTGGATGTTCATCAAGGGCCTCTGTCGGATCGGGACAATCGTAGATCCCTTATTCCCCCGAATATTGTCCTTATTTTGTCAACCGCTGCGAACCAGGGCCCAAATCGGCAGAGACAGATGGAAAAGCAGGGTCGCCGACAGGGCGAGGCCCATCGGAAAGTCCTTGTTTGTCCAGCTGACCCATTGCGTGGTCAGAGGCTTGAGCGCGGGGATGCGTCTGGCGACCCGGTGGCTGACAAAGGCTGCAAGCAGGCAGGCTGCAAACAACCCCAGCGTTGTGCGAATGTCGCCCAACACGAAAAAGGGTGCCATGGCGGCGGCAAATTTGGCATCACCCGCCCCCAGCAGGCTGACCATGTTGGCAAGAAACCCTATGACCATGACAATCGCCAGAAGTGCCCAGCCCCAGGCCCAAGCCTCGAGCGGCATGACAAGAAATCCGACACCCAACCAGACGGCGGCAAGGGCCAGAACCGCCTGATTGGGGATCTTCATGAACTTCATGTCAGACCAGGACACCCAGATGGCAATGGGCAGAACAAAGGGCAGAAACGACAAAGCTTGTGTCAGGGTCATGATCAGTTCTGCACATTCGCATCAAGGGCGGCCAGGCTGTTCACAGCGGCTTCGAAATGCTGCGGACTGGTGTCAACGGCTTGTTGCAACAGGCCTTTGCCGATGTCCACGTCGCCTTGCTTAACCGCCGTCAGGGCCAAGGTGTAAAGCAGTTGCGCACGTTCTTCCTGCGTCATCTTGATGACCGGCAGTTCGTATTTGCGCTGCGCGCCGCGCGCCAGAACCAGGTTGTTCTTGGTGGTGAACAGGTTGGGGTCGTAAGTGATGGCTTCAAGGAACAGCTTTTCTGCGCCGGTGAAATCATTGCGCGACAGCTTGGAAAACCCCCAGTTGTTCAGCACGCCTGCGGGTTTGGTGGTCAGGCCTGCCGCGGTTTCATAAAAACTGTCGGCCCGTTTCCAGTCTTTGGAACTGTCGGCAACCATGGCTTCCAGACGGTAGCGTTCATAGGTCTCATGGGTGGGCGGCACCTTGTTCAATTCGGCCTTGGCACGGTCCCATTCATTGGCGCGGATCAGGGCATCGGCAAGTGCGACGCGGTCATCATCAGTGCCTTCGCTTGACGCGGTGATCGTGTCCAGCACGCCGATCGCCTCGGTCGGGCGCTGGGCCCGGATCAGCGATTTTGCCAATCCGCGTTTCAGATCAATCCGTTCCGGATTTTCAGTGCTGGTCTTCTGGAAATAGGCAACCGCTTCGTCAGGGTCGCCAACCGTCAGCATGATGTCGTTCAGATTGCTTTCGTCGATCACGTTGACCGATTTTATCGCGCGTTGAACTTCGGCATCAGAGTTTGGATTGCTGCACGCACTTAGTGTGACCGTGCCGCCAAGGCACAGGAGAGTTAGAATAGGGTGGCGCATTTTGCGTCCTTTTGACTGCTCGGTATCAGATTGCCCTCAGAGCTTTGACAGCAAGAGATATTCACCCTGGCCGCGCCGCACGAGAGAGTAATTCGCCTCTTCGACAGGTATATCATAGGCCTCATTTTCGCTTTTTGCGATAGCGAGGCGAAGATTTTCGCGAATGGCGTCTGATAAGCCACTGTCAAGGCCGAAGGCCTGCTGGAAGACGACGCGCGCCTCGCCGACTTTGCCGCGTCGCATCAAGACGACACCCAGATTGTTGAGGGCGGGCACAAAATTGGGCTCAATCTCCAAGGCCCGGCGCAGGATTTGTTCGGCCTGACCCAGACGGTTCAGCTGCAGGTTCGCAGAGCCGATCGCCGACAGAACATCGGCATTGATCCCTTGTTCACTGGCCGCCCGCAGATAGGATTTCAGGGCGAGATCATGTTCACCCGCTTCCATCAGGCGGTGGCCGACCAGCAGGCCATCAACGCCCTGACCATTCGCATCTGCCCCGTAGGGCGCGTTGCGGCTGACGTCACGCGCGCCAAGGCCGCCCGTGTTGTTACAGGCGGCCAAGACAAGACTGAATACCAGTGTCGCGTAAAGCTTCGGGTTCATCCGTCAGGTATCAACCACCGCCAAGGTTCTTGGCAATACCGTGAATGGAGGGGCCGATCAAAATAATCAGCAAGGGTGGCAAGGTGAACAACATTGTGCCCAGGGTCAACTTGGTTGGCAGCTTGTTGGCTTTTTCTTCCGCCCGCATGACGCGCTTGTCCCGCATTTCGGCCGAGTAGACGCGCAGGGCTTCGGCGACCGATGTCCCGAATGTCGCTGATTGTACAAGCGTTGTCACGAAGGATGACACGTCGGATATGCCGATGCGTTCTGACATGTCTTTCAGAACCATGACACGTTCCTTGCCGGCCTTCACCTCATGGGCGACCATTTCAAATTCTTCCCCAAGGGCGGGATAACCTGCGGCGGATTCCTTGGCGACTCGGATGATCGATTGGTCCAACGACTGGCCAGCCTCGACACAGACCAGCATCATGTCAAGCGCATCTGGAAAGCCCGAGATGATTTCATTTTGCCGGTTTTGCGCGCGGCGTGTCACCCAGTATTGCGGCAGGTAATAGCCAGCCCCGCCCGGGCCGATTGTGCACATGATCATCATCTGGGTCGAAACTTCGCCCTTGGTGGACAGGATCATCGTGTAGATCATGCCGATCAGCAAAAAGCCGATGCCAAGAGCGAACTGCGCGAAGTGAAAGGTGCGCACCGAGTTTTTTGCACGGTATCCGGCCCGCAGCATCCGCATCCGTGCTGCCGACATTTCCTCGGCATTCTGCGGTTCCAGAAAGTTCGCGAATTTTTCGAGTTTGTTGTTTTTCTCGCCCCGGCGCAGTGCATCGCCCGGTTTGCCAGCCGCAGCAGCCACGGCAGTCTGCTTTTTCAATTTTGAAAAAGGCTCGATCTTCTTTTTAAGCATGGTTGGCAGGGCGGCCAGGATCAACAGGAGCCCGAACCCGCCAAGGGCCACCAATGGCCCGAGCGGACCTATGGTGTCGATCAGCAATTTATTGATATTATTCAGAAATTCCATGATCCATCACACCTTGATATTGACCATCATCTTCATGAAAATGACATTGAGGACAAGAAACACCGCCACGACCAGACAAGCGGGAATGAATTCGGGGGTTTCTTTGACTTCGTCAAAGTAATCGGGCTTCAGGATGTTGATCATCACCAATGCACCGATTGGAAAGGCCGACAGGAACATCCCCGACCACTTTGCTTCGGCGGTGATCGCACTGACCCTACGGAAAAGCTTGAAGCGGGCGCGCACAACTTTTGCCAGTCCTTCAAGGATCTCTGCAAGGTTGCCGCCCGATTGCTGTTGAATGGTCACCGCCACGGCCAGAAAGCGCAAATCCTGGCTGTCCATGCGTTCGGCAAAGGCCTTCAGGCTTTCGGATACGTCACGGCCATAGGCGGCTTCATCGGCAATCATGCCGAATTCGGTGCCCAGAGGATCGGCAACTTCCTTGGCCACAATGCCGATCGCGGCAGAAAACGGATGCCCGACGCGCAAGGACCGCACCATCAGTTCCACCGCGTCTGGCAGCTGTTCTTCCATCAGCGCCATGCGTTTTTTGGCTTTCTTGTTGACCCAGGTGTAGATGCCGCCCACGCCCATGATAGCCGCGATCAGCGCGCGGACCGCCGGGGTGGTTTCGGTGCCGATGGTCAGCCCCATGAAACTGAAAACGGCCAGCACGCCCATCATTCCGATCAAGGCTTTCGGGGAAAAAGCGATATTCGCCTTTTGCGCTTTGGTTGCCAGTATCGAGTAAAGCGGGATGCCCCGCGCGGCCATATGCTGGCCCATTTCCTTGCGAAGCTGGTCCAGCACCTGTTCGCGGTTGCCGTTCTTTTGCAAAAGCGACAAGCGCCGGCTGACGCGGCTGTTCAGGCTGATGGATTTGCCAAAGACGGTCAGATAGATGCCTTCGACCAGCACCAGCACGGCGACGAAAATCAGGACATAGATTAGAGGGGCAGCACTGACCTGCATGATGTGTCCTTAAACGATCGGTTCATAGATGGAGGCGGGAAGATCGTAGCCCCATTGACGGAAGCGGTCAGAATAGTGCGACCGCACCCCGGTGGCGTTGAAGCGCCCGATGATCTTGCCATCCGGGGCCAGGCCAAGGCGTTCGTAGCGGAAAATCTCTTGCATCGAGATAACCTCGCCCTCCATGCCGGTGATTTCGGTGATCGAGGTCATCCGGCGCGAACCATCTTGCAGACGTGAGGCCTGCACGATCAGGTTCACAGCCGATGCAATCTGCGCGCGCACCGCTTTCAGCGGCATTTCGATCCCGGCCATGGCGACCATGTTTTCAAGACGACTGATGCCATCGCGGGCCGAGTTGGCGTGGATCGTGGTCATTGATCCGTCGTGGCCGGTGTTCATCGCCTGTAGCATGTCGATCACCTCTTCACCGCGGGTTTCGCCCACGATGATCCGGTCTGGTCGCATCCGAAGCGCGTTGCGCAGACAATCGCGCTGGGTGACGGCACCCTTGCCTTCAACGTTTGGCGGGCGGCTTTCCATCCGGCCTACGTGAATCTGCTGCAGCTGTAGTTCGGCGGTATCTTCGATGGTCAGAACGCGTTCTGTGTTGTCGATAAAAGACGACAAGGCGTTCAGCGTGGTGGTCTTGCCTGAACCCGTACCGCCAGACACGATGACGTTCAGGCGGCAAGACACGGCAGCCTGCAGATACGCGGCCATTTCTTCGGTAAAGGCACCGAATCTGACCAGATCACCGATGGCCAGCTTTTCTTTCTTGAATTTCCGGATGGAAACCAGCGATCCATCCACCGCAACTGGCGGCACCATGGCGTTGAAGCGTGATCCGTCTTGCAAGCGCGCATCAACATAGGGGTTGCTTTCATCGACCCGCCTGCCGACGGCAGAAACGATCTTGTCGATGATCCGAAGAAGATGGCGTTCATCCTTGAAGGTGATGTCGGTTAGGACCAGCTTGCCCGCACGTTCGATGAAGATGCGGTTTGGCCCGTTCACCAAAATATCGTTGACGGTATCGTCCTTCAACAAAGGCTCTAACGGGCCAAGGCCCATAACTTCGTCGTAAAGTTCCTGGTTCAGGATCGCGCGATCGTCTTTGTTCAAGGCGACGTTCATCTCATCGAGGGCTTCGGATGAGATCGCCGCGATTTCCACTTTCAAGCTGGCCTCGGACGCCTTTTCCAGCGCCGCGAGGTTAAGGTTTTCCAACAAGCGCTTGTGCAGCTCTACCTTCAACTCCATCAGGCGGTCTTTGCGCTTTTTCTCTTTTTCGGCAGCCACCACTTCGGCCGATGCCTTCGGCACAGCAACCGGACCGTTGTTTTGGCGGCTGGGCAGGGCAGGCTTGCTGGTTGCGGCAACAGGAGCGCGCGTTGCCGCATTGCCCGAAGGCACGGCAGCCAACGGGCCGGGTTTGGTGCCAGGTTGATCGGTCTTTTTGAAACGACTAAACATCAGTTCCCCCTGGGCAGCTTAGCCCTTGCCGGTTTCAACGGCCTTGTTCAGATCAAAGAGCGATTTCGCGAGCTTTTGCAGTTCGCGGCGCAGTGGGTTCTTGGCAGAGTTTTCTGACAAGGGCAGGCCATGGTCATTGGATTGGGTAACTTGCGATCCGCCATCGGGAAGTTGAATTTCAATATTGATATCAAGGCTTTCGGCCATACGTTTAACGCGACTCTTGGCCGAAAGATCGGTAAAGCGCGGGGCGCGGTTCAACACATATCGAAGCTTTTCATGCGGAAGACCTTCGGCCTTCAATGCCCGCACCAGACGCAAGACGTTCTGAGCCGACCGCAGATCAAGATCCATCAACGCGAAATAGACATGCGCGCGGGCCAGCACCGTTTCGGTCCAGCTGACGATGGTTGACGGCATGTCGATCAGGACAAAGTCAAAGTTGGACTGCGCCATATCGATGATCCGTCCGATGTCTTCGCCAGTGACAATGTCAAGCGGCACCATATCGACAGGGGCGGTGAACACATGAAGCTTGCCGTTGAAGGTCAGCAGGGAATGCAAAAAGCTTTCGCTATCGGCGGCTGCAGTGTCTGACAGCAATTCAAGAACGGAATCCTTGCGCGGCAAATCCAGGTAGGTGGCGACCGATCCGTATTGAAAATCGAAATCCAGCAAACAGACACGCGGCGCATCGGTCTTGACAATCGTCGCCAGTTCCCAGGCAAGATTGGTGACGAATGTCGAGGCACCTGTGCCGCCAGCAAGGCCATGAACGGGCAGCACCACGCCGTCGCGGTCACCCTTAGCTTTGAAGGTCGGATGCGCGACTTCGTCAGGGTCTTGGGAATTGACCACAGCGGCCAGCATCGGGGCCGGTACCGGAGCGGGTTTGCGGATGCGTTCAATGGCCTCGTGCAACGCCCCTTCGGGCAGCGGATAGGGGACGAAATCGTCGCCGCCAAGCCGCAACAATTGGTGCAAGGCGATCGGGCCGACCTGATCTGCGATCAGGACAATCCGGATGCCTTTTGCTTTGGCTGTCTTGATGATCTCGGTGATGCGCGACAGATCGGCTTCGTCTTGATGATCGACGGCGATCGCCACAAATTCAAGGACGGCTGCTTCGGGCTGGCTGAGGAAATCCTGAGCATCTTCAAAGGAAAGATCGCCCCAGCTTTCGCCAAGTTCCAATTCCATATCGTCAATCAGTAGATCAAAATTCTGGACATCGCGCGAGATTGTGCACGCGACAATCGGTGCCGGTTCCGGCTGTAATGTAGCCACGCTCGTCATAGCCTCTGCCCTTCCAAAGTCAGGCCCGCAGACAGCACCGGCACGCGTTAGATATTTCGCGTTCCGCCCGGCGCAATTGCGAGATCCCGTGCACGGCATTTTGGCCGCGCGACTGTTCCCATTGACTCAGGGATGCTCTGGAATGGTGGCGATATTGGGGCTAAAAAGCCGTTAATCTTTGATTTCTGGCCAGACGAGAAACAACGACCCGGACCAAATGCAAAAGGCCCGCAAATGCGGGCCTTTCTGGATCATTGGCCGGGTGCGAAGACCGATTTCGGTGGTTCCGCAGGCGGATGCCGCCAGACCGCTTCGGCGACATAATCGCGGAAGATGATGGCCGCATACTTTCCGTTGAGCAGGGCAGGGTTGCCCTTGGCAAAGCCCGAAACCTCGGTCACGGTCCGGCGGTTACGCTGTTCGGGGCCTGCGGTTTGAATGACGGGGCGGGTTTTGCCGTAAGAAACCACTGCCTCCAGCCTTGCCCGGCTGATGCCCTGGCTGCTGAGATAAGCCACAGCGGCATTTGCGCGTCTAAGGCCCAGCGCTTTGTTATAGGCGTTTGATCCGACCAGATCTGTATGGCCATAAACCCGGAACCGGATTTCGGGGAATTGCCGAATCCAATCTGCCTGATGGCGCAGCGAGGTCTGGGCCTCGGGCGACAGATCAGAGCTGTTGAAAGCAAAGGTGATGGTGCTGGGGACTTCGGCCGCAAAACGTTCACCCAAAGCGACCATGAAATCACGCTGCCCGGTCTGGACCAGCGAATTGTTCATGGTGGCATTGCCGAACTGGCCACTGTCTACCCGGGAGCCTGCTGCGCGGTCAAAATCTTCGCCGCAGGCTGAAAGTGCGAGTAAGGACACCGAAAGGATCAAGGGAAATCTATGTTTCATCACTTACTCCATCACATAGCCATAGGAACCGGTGAAGTCCTGACGTGCCACCTCGCCCGCCGGGCCTTGTCGGCCTGATACATTTCCGAACAGGAACAAGTCGCGTTCAGTGGGCAGTTTGATCCGGTCGGTTGGCAAAGCCAGCGCCTCACCCCGGGTCGGTGTCACAAGATGCGGTGTCACAATGATCACGAGTTCGCTTTGTGCCCGTTGATATTCGGAGCTGCGAAACAGCGCGCCCAAAACCGGAATATCGCCAAGCCATGGCACCTGACCGTTCAGATCGCGAAAGTCATCTTGCAGCAGACCGGCAATGGCAAAACTTTCGCCATCGCGCATTTCAACGGTGGTTGTCGTTTCACGGCGCCGGAAGGCGTTGACGGTGACACCGCCGGTTGACACCGAAACCGTCGGGTCAATCGATGATACGGCCGCATTGATCCGCAGGTTGATGACATCTTCATCGACCACGACGGGGGTAAAGTTCAGCTCTACCCCGAAAGGTTTGTATTCAATCGAAATACCGTCGTCGTCGGACACCGGTATCGGGTATTCGCCGCCGGCCAGAAACTTGGCCTCTTGTCCGGACAAGGCTGTCAGGTTTGGTTCCGCCAAAGTGCGGACCATGCCCTTGGTTTCCAACGCTTCAAGCAGCACTTCAAATTGCAGCGAACCTGCGGAAAAGCCGATGGCCGCCGCACCTTCCGCCCCCGGTTTGGTCGTGATCGGGGTGCCAATACCGTTGCTGAAATCCAGATAGCTGCCGGTTTCGGACCGGATATCGGTACCACCAATGGCCAGCGATGCGCTGAGGTTCTTGGAAACCGACCGCTGCATTTCGGCAAAGCGGACTTTCAGCATGACCTGCTGCGTGCCGCCCACCGACATCAGGTTTGACACCCGTTCGGGCGCGTAGCGGTTCGCCAGATCCAGCGCGCGGTCCAATTTGGCGGTTGATGATACTGTGCCCGACAGCACGATCCCGTCATTGGCGGTGCGCACTTCGATCTTTTCGCCGGGAAGGATCTGTTGCAAGCGTTCTTTGAACTCGCCTATGTCAGGGGTCACCTGCACTTCGACATTGGCGATCAACTTGCCATCAGGTGACAGCAGGGTCATCGTCGTGCGCCCCGGTGCCTTGCCCAGGACATAGATCGTCTTGTCCGACAGGGTGGAGATGTCGGCAATCCCGGGATTGGCGATGGAAAGTTCCGCGAATGGTACGTCGCTTTCCACGACAACTGCCCGGTTCATCGGCACATTCAGCGCCGATGAGGCAGACCCTTGCAGAACCCGCAAGGTTTCCGCCGCGACCGGACTTAATGCCGATGTAGCCAATGCCATGCCCATAAGGCTGGCGGCCCAGATATTACGCATGCTCATGTGACCTGCCCTTTCGATCACGCCTCAAAATCGGGTCTTGAATGCCCGCACTTCCAAGCAAGATGCAGCAGATTGGCTTTTTAAGCAAGAATCAAAAGGTTAAAGGCAACAGCTTATGTGGATAACTTGCAACAGGCCGCAAGCCATCGCGCAAAGCAAAAGGCGCAACACCGTATCTGGGGTTGCGCCTTCCAGGTTTTGACACGGTCAGTTGGTGCAGGGGATCGTTATTTCAACCGCTTCGCCGCCCTTGCGGGTGCGGATGCTGCAAATCTTTTCTTTCTCGGCGGCGACGATCTGTTGCGCTTCGATGCCAAGCAGGCCGTCATTGTTCACTTCGATGCTGGCCGATTTGGTATCATCGCCAACCCCGACAAGCGACAGGGACAAACGACCGGTGGCCTGAGCCTGTGCGAGGCGGGCAACCTGTTCCGGCGACGCTTCGACCGTGACCGTGCGGGCAACCGCTGCAGCACGCTCGCCGTTGGTAACCTGATCCACGGCGACGATCTTGATCGTGGTTTCGATGAGACGTGTCAGATTGCCTTCTTCGCCGGTGGTCTGGCCAGTCCAGTAGATATCGACATTGTCACCGGGTTGCAGAAAGCCTGATACACCGGAATCCACATCAACCTTGACAGCAAAAGCCCGCATGCCCTTGGCCAATTGGCCAGTAAGCCCGGCGGGTTGCCCAGGCTCGGTCACTTTCGATGCGAGCAGGGGTTCAAATTTATCAAACTGGCGCACCACATAACGCGGCTCTTTGCCATCTTCGGGGAACAGCACCGCCGGATCGCGGAAGATCGTTTCAGGCAACGCGTTTTCCGGCCAGTAGATCAATTGAACGTCGTCCTTGGTCAGTACGTCACCATAGTTGAGCGGCTTGTTGACAACATAGACTTCGACGAGTGGACCGGATTTTTCGCGGATTGCGCGTTCTTCGTCCAGCGCCATCTGGGTTTGACTGATGAAACCCTGCGCCATATAGACCGCAAAGCCGGCCAAAGCGAGGCCGACTACCAAAACCAGTCCGAATACCATTCTCATTTCAAGACCTCATCATTACTGCAGGCCGACACGAAATGACATCTGCCACCCTGTTCGGCACCTTTGTTCACGGGTTGTTGCCGTATCCCGGCTCTATGCTGACAATTGCACCACCGACGCTTGTCGCGGAGTTTCCGGTGGAAAATGCAATCGGCACCATCACGACAAAGCCCAAACCGATAATTGCTGCGGTCAGCACAACCCAATCAACGGTTACTGCGCCAGTACTATCGCGAAAAAAACTGAACAGATGTCTTTTCATGGGCTTGTCCTTTGGGGTCTTATTTCGGCGGGGCTGGTCAGAATGCCTTCAGCAAGTGTTAAAGGGCAAATGTGGCCGGATTTGGGATTGGCCAGCAGATCGTGTCTATCCAGTCAGGCTTTGTTTGGACGGAAAGAAAAAGGGGGCCGCGCAGTTGTTGAACGCAGCCCCCCCTGGGTTGGCCTAAGCCAAGGTTCAGTCAGATTATGGGTTGTTGTAGCCGCCGCTCTGCGCGGTGATTTTGGTTGCCGTCGAGTCGGACAATGTGGTGATACCGCCGCCGACCGAGTTCATGACAACGATGCCCAGGCCAACGATGGCTGCGGTCAGAACGACCCAGTCAACGGTTACAGCGCCGGCTTCGTCGTTTGCGAAGGATTTGAAGATGCTCAGAAGTTTCATAGTGGTTCTCTTTCTAAAAGGGGGTTGCTTCTCA
>JANNSG010000096.1:0-10959 GCA_031402355.1 Pseudorhodobacter sp.
GCCCGCAATCGGCGCGCGGTTCACATGGCAGTTGAACACATTCATGAACACCGACACCCGGGTCAAAGCCTCTGGCCCCATGCCCAGTTCCGCCGGCGGCACTGCGGGCTCGATCAGCGAGATCACCCCGTCGGCAGGCGACAGGATCAGCCCTTCCCCCAATGGCACCGAGCGTTTGGGGTCGCGGAAGAAGTAATAGCACCAGACCGTGGCCCCCAGCCCCAGCCACCCCAGAGGATCCCAGATCCAGAACAGAACCACTGTGACTGCGGCAAAGATCGCGACAAACCTGTACCCCTCCGGGTGCATCGGTTTCAGAAACGTCTTCAGCATGTCCATCCTTGGCGTCTCCAATATCCGGCGATGTGTCTGACTATATCCCCCGCCTTACAGGAGCAAACGGAAACCGCATTGCACAGCCGTATGGTGCAAAAAGCCCGCCGCACCGGGTGATGCCACGGGCTTTGCAGGCCTCAGTTCTGCAGAGTCTTACGTCACGCGGGAACAAGCATTCCCTTGCCGACCGCCAGTTCGCGCATCCGACCCTGCAGCTTTTCAAACGCCCGCACTTCGATCTGGCGAATACGCTCGCGGCTGACACCGTACTGATCCGAAAGTTCCTCCAGCGTCACCGGCACTTCGGCAAGCCTGCGCTGGACCAGAACATCGCGCTCGCGTTCGTTCAGCACGGCCATCGCCTGGTTCAGCAATTCGCGCCGCGTGTCCATCTCGTTGCGCTCGGCATAATCGCCCGCCTGATCGCTGTCTTCATCTTCCAGCCAGTCCTGCCACTGCGTGCTGCCTTCGCCGTCTGACCCGACGGTTGCATTCAACGACGCATCGCCACCCGAAAGGCGCCGGTTCATCGCAACCACCTCAGCCTCGGACACGTTCAGATCAACGGCGATTTTCGCCACGTTTTCCGGCCGCAAGTCGCCTTCTTCCAACGCACCTACCTTGGCCTTGGCCTTGCGCAAGTTGAAAAACAGCTTTTTCTGCGCCGACGTGGTGCCCAGCTTCACCAAAGACCACGACCGCAGGATATATTCCTGGATCGAGGCGCGGATCCACCACATCGCATAGGTCGCCAGACGAAAGCCCTTTTCGGGATCAAACCGTTTGACCGCCTGCATCAGGCCGACATTCGCCTCGGAAATCACCTCCGCCTGCGGCAAGCCGTAACCGCGATAGCCCATGGCAATTTTCGCGGCCAGGCGCAGATGGCTTGTCACCATCTTGTGCGCCGCCTTGCTGTCTTGATGGTCCACCCAGCTTTTCGCCAGCATGTATTCTTCTTCCGGCTCCAGCAGCGGAAATTTACGGATTTCCTGCATGTAGCGGTTCAGACCCTGTTCCGGGCTTGGTGCGGGAAGATTGGTATAGGTGCTCATTGTCGCCCCCTCATATGTCGCAGCCCGATGTTCGGCACCACGATCGCCTAATTTATATATCGTGCTTGGCTGCCGCAAGATGCGGACCTCGCACAATTTAACTAACGTCAGATGAATATGGTTCCGCCCAATGTTAAGGTTTGCAACATTGCGGTCACGGGGATGTGATGGGGTTGGTCAAAACCAAAGTGTCAGCCCACCGGAATTATGCCTCGCCCCTATGTTAAGCGTCGGGCGAGTGGCCTTCACTTCACGCTACAAGTCCATCGCCCCTTGCGAGCGCGTATCATCTTCGCGCGCAACATGGTTGACGCCGCCGCATTGCCGCCGCGCATCACATCGCCAAACACCTCCTCAGCATTGTCATTCCAATGCTAGGTGTCATCAAACGCCTCAATCTGTGCGGCGCTAGCTGCCCACGCTGGCCCACTTGAACAACACATTGCAACTGGCGTTGGAATTGAACGGCGGGTCCGGATAGATCAGATCAACGCCTTCGTCGCGGATACTGTCGCGCAGCACCTTCGAATAATCGCCACAATACAAGTGGTTCATCGAATCCCGCCCCCATAGGTCGGGGGTTGCCCTGACTCTCCTTTCACCCGGATAATCCGCCCGTGGTGAACATCAGGTTACCTGCGCCAAGTGTCCACGCAAGCCAGTGTTATCGAGTTACCAAATCCCTAATAAGATCCACTAAAACAAACAATATCAATATTTTAGCCAAAGTATCACGCGTGTTACACCCCTGCCCTCAGGCCCGCGATCAACCCCGCTATATCGGCGGGGATAGGCGACGAAAACTCCAGCCTCTCCCCCGATACCGGATGATCGAACCCCAGACTCGCCGCATGAAGCGCTTGTCTCGGGAAAGAATTCGCTAAGCTTGCCGCTGCCTCGCCTGACGTTTTTCCCGCCAATATCCGCCGCCCCCCATAGGTCTGATCCCCGACCAGCGAATGCCCCGCATAACTCATGTGAACCCGAATCTGATGCGTCCGCCCGGTTTCCAACCAGCAATTCACCAGCGATGCGGCGCTGAACTGTTCCTCCACCCGAACCCGCGTGATCGCATGCCGCCCGATGTGATCGGGAACCACCGCCTGCCGTTGCCGGTCCGTTTTATGCCGCGCGAGATGCGTCGCGATCTTCAAAATACCCCCGGCCTCGAAACTGATCCCCCGCAGCCCCCTGATCCGAGGATCGGCCGCATCGGGCACCCCGTGAACCACCGCCAGATAATGCCGCGTCACGGCATGCGATTCAAACTGCGCGGCCAGCCCATGATGCGCGCGGTCTGATTTCGCGACCACCAGCAACCCGGTGGTATCCTTGTCAATCCGGTGCACGATACCGGGCCGTTTCACCCCGCCCACCCCCGACAGAGTATCGCCGCAGTGATGCAGCAAAGCGTTGACCAGCGTCCCCGACGGCGTGCCGGGGGCGGGATGAACCACCATGCCCGCAGGCTTGTCGATCACAATCAGATCGCCGTCTTCCCAGACCACCGACAGCGAAATATCTTCCGCGACCGCCTCCAGATCAACCGCCGCGTCCAGCCGCAAGGTGAACGCATCCCCCGGCCCAACCTTGGCCTTGGGATCATCCACGACCACCCCTGCCTTCGACACCGCCCCTTCAGCGATCATCCGCATCAGGCGAGACCGGGAAAGCGACGCTTCCTCTGGCACTGCCGCGGCAAGCGCCTTATCAAGGCGGGAAGGGGGTGCCTCTCCCAGAGTGACGGTCAGATACCCGGGGCGCGGGTCGGAAAGGGTTGCCATGGACAAGGCTCCAACAGAGGATAAGGCTCCAACAGAAGCCGGACTGCCGCCGTCGCTTCGGTTTCTAAAATGGCTCGTCATTGTACTGACGCTGACGATGATCGGGGGTGTCATAACCGTGGTCGGGTTGATTGTCACCCGTATGCCAGGGGCGATGCAGCCAAGCTTACCGCTGCCCGATCAGATTACCCTGCCTGAAGGTGTGTCGGCACAGGCCTTTACCCAAGGCCCGGCCTGGTATGCTATCGTCACCTCGGATGACCGCATCCTGATCTTTGAGAGGAAAACCGGGGCGCTGCGCCAAGAAATAAGGATAACTCCCGGTTCTGTCGCGCAATAGCCGTTCGAAGCACTTGACCTTGTGCGTCAAGCAAGCGGTAATCCAGACCATGCAAAACCCGTCATCTTTTGCCAGCCCGACCAAGACCGCCGATCTGCGTGACGAGTTGTCACGGCAGTATCGCATCTTGATGAAGGAAGCCCCGGTCCGCCTGGTAACCACGACGTTGGCCTATGGCCTGACATTGATTTTCCTGCCGGGTTGGCTGGTTCTAAGCTGCTATTGCATCAATCTGGGCGGCGAGATCATGAGCGCGCGCGCCTTGTCCAATCTTGATCCAGCCGCAGAACCCGCACGCTATCGCGCTTGCCTGATCTGGGTGTTCATCCTGGAAATGGCGTTCTCAATCATCCCTGCAACCATGTGGCACATTGATGGCCCCTATATGAAAGCCTTTTCAGTGGGCCTTGCCGTCACGTCGATCATGCATGTGTCGACGGTCAGGGCAATCCACTTGCCAATGGGGCTTGCCGGTTTTGCCGCCATTGGCACGGCAGCAATCGCCACAAACGCTTTGCTGTGGATCAACAAAGGCGATCTGGCCGGTTTGGCCTTTACCACCGTTTGCGCAATTGCCGGTCTGGGCTATTCATTGGGGGCGATCATTTCCAACAATCGCCTGCATCAGGAAACCGCGTGGGGCCGGACCGAAGCGCAGGCGGCCAATGTCGCCAAAGGCGCCTTTCTGGCCCAGATGAGCCATGAGTTGCGCACCCCTCTGAATGCAATCCTCGGCTTAGGTCACGCGGAACTGCGCCGGACCGAAGACCCCATCAGCCTTGAACGCCTGTCGGTGCTGATCAGTTCCGCCGAAGGGCTTTCGACCATTCTGGATGACATTCTGGATATGTCGTCGATTCAAGGTGGCCATCTTCCGATCCGCAATGCGCCTCTCAATCTGCGGGCAGAAATTTCGGCCACGACAGCCCTGTTTGCGCCACAGATCGAGCAGGCCGGCCTGACGTTTTCGCAAGATCTGGCAGAAGACCTGCCTGACTGGGCCGCGATGGATGCGCAAAGGCTGCGCCAGTGCCTTTCAAATCTGTTGTCAAACGCAGTGAAAAACACTGCGACGGGTGGAATCACTTTGCGGGCCGTTCGCGGGCTGGACAGCGGCCTACGACCGCAGTTGCAGATTGACGTATCAGATACCGGGCCCGGAATCGCCGAAGACAAGGCCGAAGCCATATTTGAGCCCTTTGTTCGCGGGCCGGGCGCCAGCCTTGGGACCGGGCTGGGCCTTTCGATCACCCGCGCACTTGCACGGCAAATGGGGGGCGACCTGTACCTGCAACTGCCCGGGCCGGGTGACCCAAAGGGTGCTCATTTTGTTTTGACACTTGCGATGCCGCCAGCAGCGAACCCAAATCCCAAATCCCCAACCAGCGCAGAGACGCCACTGGATTTGGCTGGCCGGAAAGTGCTTGTGGTCGATGATATTGCCAGCAACCGGTTGGTGGCGGCGGCCTATCTGCGCTATTTCGGCGCCGCCCCGGTTGAGGCTGACAGCGGGGCCGCAGCCCTGCGATCCTTGGCGCAAGGGGGGATCGATCTGGTTTTGTTGGATATGAACATGCCCGAAATGGACGGCTTGCAAACCTTTGCCGCCATCCGCGCGCTGCCGGACGGTGCCGCCCACGTCCCGGTTATCGCGATGACAGCGAATGCTTTGAACGATCATCGCCAGTTCTATATGAACGCGGGTCTTGACGGATATCTGGCCAAACCCGTCACTCCGGCCAGTGCGGCTGATGAGATTCGGCGGGTCCTTAAGATCAATCCGGTGGATGCGCCGTCCGACAGCCCTGAAACCGGCAAATAAAGACATCAGACGCGGCGTTTTGGGGCGCGCTAGCCCTATTGGATCACGCCACACTCTGGCAGCAATTGGGGGAAGACATGCTGGGTGATATGGGTGCCGCAGATGCGACAGAACTGGCAGGGTGGATCGTCAAAGGCGAGGTGTCGCCTTCCGAACTGCTGGACGCCGCGCTGGCGGCGGTTACGAAACACAACCCCGCCCTGAATGCGGTCGTGCTGATCGAAGAAGGGGCCGCCCGCGCCGCGATCAAGGCGGGCCTGCCCCTGGGGCCGTTTCGCGGCGTGCCGTTCCTTTTGAAGGATCTTGGCTGCGAGGCTGTCGATTTTCCATCGCATAACGGGTCCCGCTTGTTTGCCAACACCCGCTATTCCTGCAATTCCGCGATTTTTGACCGTATCCGCGCCACCGGAGTGGTCACATTCGGGCGCAGCACCGCCCCCGAGGGCGGCATCGGGCCTGCCACTGAAAGCGCGGTCTACGGCGGACCGACGCGCAACCCATGGAACCTTGAACACACATCGGGCGGATCATCCGGCGGGGCGGGGGCAGCAGTTGCCGCAGGTATTGTTGCAATGGCGCATGGGTCCGACGGCGGCGGATCGGTGCGTATTCCGGCGTCTTGCTGCGGATTGTTCGGCTTCAAGCCGACCCGTGCCCGATTGCCGGACGGGCCCTATGTCGGTGAGGGCTGGGCCGGCATGGCAATTGACGGGTTCCTCACCCGGTCGGTGCGCGATACCGCCGTGATGCTGGATGCCTGCGAGGGGCCGGATCTGGGTGCCCCCTATGTCGCCCCTCCGCTGCAGCGGGGTCATGCGGCTGCGATCAGCAGGCCCCCGCGCCGCCTTCGGATCGCGTTATGTGACACCACGCTGACCGGCGGGGTGGTAGACCCACAAGTGCAGGCCGTCGTGCTGCAAACGGCGCGGTTGCTGGAAAGCCTGGGCCATCATGTTGCCCCTGCCCGGCCAACCGCCGACGTCGCGATGATGATGCGGGCATGGACCGATATCGTCGCCGTCGGGACCGCACTTTACATCGAGACGGCTTTGGCCGGCAAACCCGCGTGCGCCGACCAGATCGAAGCCGTCTCACGCGGGGCGATAGCCCATAGCGCCCGTCTGTCACCAACCCGGTATCTGGCGGCGGTCGGTGAAATTCATGCTTTTGGCCGCCAGATGGCTGCGTTCTTTGAACCGGAAGCCGGGCATGGATACGACATAGTGTTGACCGCGACTCTTGCCGAGCCACCTGCCAAGGTTGGTCGCTTTGGCCATCAATCCGAGGATTACCTGGCATACCGCATCGGCCCTGAAGGGGTCTTTGCCTATTGGCCGTTCTGCGCCCCATTCAATGCCTCTGGCCAACCCGCAGCATCGTTGCCGCTTGGCCGCACAGCAGACGGCTTGCCCATCGGGGTGCATCTGGCCGCCGCATTTGGCCAGGATGAGAAATTGATCGCACTTTGCGCAGAAATTGAGCGCGCCGCCCCCTGGATGCACCTTCGCCCGCCCAACTATGCATAAGATCAGCAGACAACAGTTGCGCTTGGCAATTCCTGCAGCCAATATGATCAAAAGTCTGATTGGGGAGCATAGCGTGACAGATGCTATTGCCGTTGAGGCGCGCAATGCCTTGAAGGCTTTTGGTCAAGGTGCCACGGCCGTACGCGCGCTGGATGACGTTTCGATCAGCATCAGGCAGGGCGAATTTTTTACGCTGCTTGGCCCATCCGGCTGTGGCAAAACCACACTCTTGCGACTGATCGCGGGGTTCGAGACGCCTACCTCGGGTCAGATCTTGCTGGACGGTGCCGATATCACCGATCTGCCGCCCAACAAGCGGGCGGTGAACACGGTATTTCAAAGCTATGCCCTGTTCCCGCATCTGAGCGTTGCGCAAAACGTGGGCTTCGGCCTGCAGATGCAAGGCCGCCCCCGGGCCGAAGTTCAATCTACTGTCGCCGAAATGCTGGCTTTGGTGAAACTGGAGTCGATGGCAGATCGCAAAACCAGCCAATTGTCGGGCGGCCAGCAACAGCGGGTGGCGTTGGCCCGGGCTTTGGCGCCCAAGCCCAAGGTCTTGTTGCTGGACGAACCCTTGTCGGCGCTGGATCTGAAGCTGCGCAAAGAGATGCAGACCGAACTGAAACGGTTGCAGTTGGAAACCGGTATTACCTTTATCTTCGTGACCCATGATCAGGAAGAAGCCCTGACCATGTCAGACCGGATCGGCGTCATGTCAGCGGGCAAACTGCAACAGGTGGGTACTCCGCGCGATATCTACACCAAGCCGGTCAATCGGTTTGTGGCGTCGTTTATCGGCGAATCCAACTTCCTGTCGGGCACAATCGTCACCGGCGGCGTCCGACTGGACAGTGGACATGTCATCACAGCCGATGGCACCGCGACCCGCAGCGGCAAGGTCACCGTGGCGGTGCGCCCAGAACAAATACGTCTGACTCCGGGAACCGAGGCCGCAGATCTGACCGGCACGGTCGAAAGCTGGGTCTATTTTGGCACCGATACCCATTGTCATATCACCCTGCAGGATGGCACAGACATCATCGCCAGGCTGCAAAGCGAGGTCACAGGCGACATCGCACTGGAGCGTGGCCAGACAGTCGGCCTGCGCTTTGCTGCAGGCGCTGCCCGCGTGCTGGAAGGATAGCATAGTGGTCCAGATTTCAGCATCGGGCCCGCGCAGCAACGAGCAACGCAAGCAATCAGCCAGCGTTCGCGCGGCCTGGGCTTTGTCGTCACCCGCTTTGCTGGTGCTTTTGGTCGGCGCCCTTGGGCCTTTGGTGATCATGCTGATATTTTCCTTTCTGACGCCCGGAACACATGGCGGGGTGGAATGGATCTTTTCGACCGATGCCTGGATGAGTGTTCTGCTGAAGCGCGATATTTTCGACGGAACACTTGGGTTTGCCGATGCACATCTTTCGATTTTCTGGCGCTCGATCAGGCTGTCGCTGATGGCCACGATCCTGACCTTTCTCATCGGCTTCCCAACGGCTTGGTTCATCGCGACCAGATCGCCAAAGGCGCGTGCGTTCTGGCTGTTCCTGATCACCATTCCGTTCTGGACAAATCTGTTGATCCGCACTTTTGCGGTCAGCGAAATCATCCGCAAAGAAGGGTTGTTCAACACGGTTTTGCTGAAATTTGGCATCATTGATCAGCCCTTCGCGATTATCTTCACAGATCTCGCAGTGTTCATCGGTCTGATATATGTCTATTTGCCGCTGATGGTGTTGCCGCTTTTTGCCGCAATCGACCGCTTCGATATGCGCCTGCTTGAGGCGGGCTATGATCTTTACGCCAACCGCTGGCAGATGCTGGGCCGGATCATCATGCCAATCGTCAAGCCTGGCATCATCGCCGGTTCGATCCTGGTTTTCATTCCCTGCCTTGGGGCCTATGTGACGCCGCAAGTGCTGGGCGGCGGCAAGAACCTGATGATCGGCACCCTGATCGAGCTGCAGTTTGGACAGGGCCGCAACCTACCCCTTGGCGCGGCGCTGTCGATGGTGCTGTTGATCGTGGTCACGGCGGCGCTGCTGGTCTATGTGCGGGTGATCAGCAAGGAGCGGGCAAATGGCTGATCGCAGTTTTTCAGCGACCCGGCTGCCGGGGTTCAGCACGATTGCAATTCTGGTCTTCGCTGCGATTTACCTGCCGATCGCAATCATTGTGGTCTATTCCTTCAATGCCTCCAATTCGCTGGCGTCCTGGGGCGGTTGGTCCTGGACCTGGTACGCCGAGGCCTGGGCCAATCAAGACGTGCAGGATGCCGCTCTGCGATCTTTCTGGGTGGCATTGGTTGCGGCGGTTTCGTCCTCTGTTCTGGCCACTATGGCAGCCCTGGGGACCACCCGACGCGCAAGCTTTAAGGGCCAGACCGCTATCTACGTGGCGATCAACCAGCCCCTGATGGTGCCGGAAATCGTCACTGCGGTGGCGCTCTTGATCTTTTTTGCCTGGATCAAGGTCAGCACGGGTTATCAGGGGCTTGGTTATCTGATCCTTGCCCATTCTGCCTTTTGCATTCCCTTCGCCTATCTGCCGATAAAGGCCCGCCTGGACGGGATGGACCTGACCCTTGAAACCGCCGCCTCCGACCTGTACGCAAACCCCTGGCAGACTTTTCGCCACGTCACCCTACCCTTGCTTGCACCCGGAGTGCTTGCCGGGGCGATGCTGGCTTTCGTCACGTCGCTAGACGATGTGGTGATCACCCAATTTGTCAAATCACCCGGTCAGGAAACCTTGCCCACCTATATGCTGGCGCAATTCCGGCGCGGAACCACACCTGAGATTAACGCCATCTCGACCATGCTGCTGGTGTTGACGGTGGCGCTTTTGATCGTTTTTCTACTGCTGACACGCAAGCGGGACTAACCCCGCGATAACCCAATGGGAGTTCGACAAATGACAAAACTGATTGCCGCAACTGCGGTCTTGCTTGCCAGTACGGCGCTTGCCAGTGCCGAGGGTGTGCTGAACCTTTACAACTGGGGCAATTACACCAGCCCCGAGCTGCTGACCAAGTTCGAAGCAGAGACCGGCATCAAAGTGACGGTCACCGATTTCAGCAGCAACGACGAAGCCTTGGCCAAGGTCGAAGCGGGCGGGTCCGGCTTTGATCTGGTGGTGCCGTCCGCCAATTTCGTGCAGATCTATGTTGAAAAAGGCCTGCTGCTTGAACTGGACCATGCCAAACTGACCAACATTGGCAATATCGCCCCGGAATGGGCCAACCCGGACTGGGATGCCAACCGGGCCCATACGGTGCCTTGGCAATGGGGACTGACGGGTGTTGGCGTCAATCGCAAGGTGTATCAGGGCGACATCAATACCTCCGCTATTTTCCTTGAACCGCCGGCCGAATTGCAGGGCAAGTTGAATGTTGTCCCGGAAATGAACGACGTGATCTCGATGGCGCTTCGCTATGTCGGGGCAGAGCAGTGTTCCGAGGATACCGAGGCGCTTAAGAAAGTGCGCGATCTGCTGGTTGCGGCCAAACCAAGCTGGGTGTCGATGGAATATTCGACCATCGACAAGATGGCGAAAACCGAATGGGCGGCGACCTCGGACTGGAACGGTTCGGTGATGCGGACACGCCAGCAGAATCCGGATATCGAATTTGGTTTTCCGAAAGAGGGTTTCCCCTATTTCATGGATTCCGCGGGCATTCTGAGCGATGCGCCGAATGTCGATAACGCCTATCTGTTCCTTGATTTCATCATGCTTCCAGAGAATGCGGCAATGCTTTCCAATTTTGCGCGCTATGCCAACGGCATAGCCGGGTCAGAGGCTTTTATGGATGAAGCCATGAAAACCGCGCCTGAACTGAGTGTTCCGGCCGACCTGAAGGATGCAGGCTATTTCCTGCAGGTTTGCTCGCCCAAGGCACAGGAATACTACACGGCGATCTGGACCGACCTTCTGAAATGATTTGCGCCGCGGCCTGTCGGCCGCGTCGCCCGACGCGGGGGGGGGGGGGGGGGGGGGCCCGCCCCGCCCCGCCCGCAAGAAGAAAGAAGGGACACGGAAGGGTTGGGTTGTGAGGAAGGGGGGGGGGGGGCGCAGGGCGGCCCCGGGGGGGGGCCGAGGCGCG
>JANNSG010000097.1:0-7741 GCA_031402355.1 Pseudorhodobacter sp.
TTTTACCGCATCACCGAGCCGGAAAAGACGGTGTACCGGATCCGCGATGTGGATGCGGCGATTGCGACGACGGTGGCGGGGATTGTGCGCGGGCAGATCGGCAAGATGGAGCTGGATCAGGTGCAATCGAACCGGGCGGAAGTGGCGGCGAATATCCGCGAGCAGGTGAGGTTGCTGGTTGATGACTGGGGCATCGAGGTGACGCGGGCGGAGATTCTGGATGTTAATCTGGATGAGGCGACGCGGACGGCGATGTTGCAGCAGTTGAACGCGGAACGGGCGCGGCGGGCACAGGTGACGGAGGCCGAGGGCAAGAAGCGGGCGGTGGAATTGAACGCCGATGCAGAGCTGTACGCGGCGGAGCAGGAATCCAAAGCGCGGCGGATTTTGGCGGATGCGGAGGCTTATGCGACGGGGGTGATTGCCGAAGCGATCAAGGCGAACGGGATCGAGGCGGCGCAATACCAAGTGGCGCTGAAACAGGTGGAGGCGCTGACAGCGGTGGGGCAGGGGTCCGGCAAGCAGATGGTGATCGTGCCGGCACAGGCGCTGGATGCGTTCGGCGATGCGTTCAAGATGCTGAAAGGGCGTGTGTGATGTGGGCAACATGGTGGGTCTGGGTGGTGGCAGGCTTTGCGCTGGGCGTGGTTGAAGTGTTGGTGCCGGGGTTCATCTTCCTCGGCTTCGCCATTGGCGCCGTGGTGACAGGCATTCTGGTGGGCATCGGGCTGCTGGGGGCGAATGTGCCCCTGCTGGTCTTGGTGTTCGCGCTGGCGTCGCTGGGGGCGTGGTTCGTGTTGCGCCGCTTGTTCGGGGTGCGGGGCGGCGAGGTGAAATTGTGGGACAAGGACGTGAATGACAACTAGTTGGTGCGGCGGCGCGCAGCGGGGATCACAGGCAGTTCGAACCCGATGGGAGCGTCTTGATCACCATTCGGCAGGAGCGGGCTGTGCTATCCACGCTTGCCCCAAGTCGGGCTGGGGCGTCATACGCCTAGTTGCGCCGGGCCACGGCAGATTGCACTGACGATTGTTCGCAAGGCGGTTAAGGGAAAACGAGGGTTATGTTTCAATCATTGATCCAGACGTTTGACACGTCCACCCAAGAGACGCGCTATAAGAACGATCTGTTTGACAATCACCTTTCATTGATGCGAATTTCAGTCATCTTTGGCATTGTGCTGATGCTGTCCTTCAGCATTTTTGATTTGATGGTTGAAGAAGGTGGGCAAACTGCGACCCGTTATCGTTTTATGCTGCATGCCCCGATAATTGCAGGCATTGGGTTGTTATTTTTTCTAACGGCAAATGCCCGGAGCTGGCAATTTTATATAGCCGGCCTTGCCATTTCTGCCCATGCTGCTGCAATGCATATAATGGTGATCTATGGGCCGGAATCAAGCTTTGGCATATCAAGTGGTGCCGGTGCCCTGAACACCGTCGCGATTATAATGTATATCCTTGCCCTGTTTCCACTAAATGCGCTTGCTGGCGCAGCGATCACAGTGACGATTTTTTCAGTTTATGTGTACTCTTATCTGACATTCGCGAACTTCAATCGGCTGGACTTTATTTCGAATGCGACCAATGTTTTTGTTGTTGCTTTGACAGGAAATTTGGTCTGCATCTGGAGAGAGAGACTGCTGCGGAAAGCGCATCTCAACCAGGTTCGCCTTGATAATGAACGTATTCGCGCCGAAAGCATATTGTATCAACTGGTTCCTGAACGGGTGGTTCAAAGGCTCAAACGCGGTGAATCGCCGATCTCGGAGGCACATGCTGAAGTGTGTGTAACGTTTGCAGACATTGTGGATTTCAGCAATCTTTCTTTGGTTACCCCGCCTCAATTATTGGTTGAATCGCTGAATGCCTTGTTTGAGAGATTTGCAAACGAAGCACGCGACTGTGGTGTTGAACATTTCAAATCAATCGGCGATTCTTTCATGGCCGTGGAGGTGAGGAACCGCTTGAAGGCTTCTGACGGCAAGAACAGCCTTGATCTTGCACTTGCGATGAGCCGGAATGCCAAAGAGGTCTCTGACCATTACGGAATAGACCTTCGTCTTAGGGTGGGATTGCACATTGGATTTGCAGTTGGCGGCGTTATGGAGGCGACATCCCCGTTTTATGACTTCTGGGGCACAACAGTGAACATCGCGAGCAGGTTGGAAGAGACGGGAGAAGTAGGCCGGGTGCAGGTTTCAGAAGCTGTACGAACCCGGTACGGCATGACCTTCAATTTCGAAAAGAGAGTAGAGACAGATTTAAAAGGGCACGGGATTTTTCTGACCTATTGGTTGACAGGGCGGAGACCACCAGTTGAACAATAAGCTGCTTAATTGGGGTAAACCGACCGGATTTTTCAACAAAGGAATTTGGTCTTTGCCTCGGGGGCAAAATCGGAATTGCGCCGACCGTTAGTCTTTCACAGGTCATCGGCCTGCCATCCCTACCCGCCTTATGGGCCGGGGTTTCCTGACTGGTCGCGATCGACGGGCCCCAAATGTACGGGTTGGCCATGCGGGGTATCGGCATAAGCCCTGGCCCAGGCGGTTTTGCGGTTGGCCAATTCAGCAGCGGTCAATGGAACAAGCGCCTCAAGGGCTGTCAGGGCCGCGGCGTAATAGGTGGCCTCGTCATCGCGGTGCCCTTCGGCGGCGGCTTGTGACAGAGCGGCACCAAGGGCTGCAGCCCAATCGGCGGCTGAAAAATGGCCCGCGCGCACCATCGCATCGGCCAGCGCCAGGGTTTCTGCGTACCAGGGTTCGATGAACACATCGCTGCGCGGGGCAAGCGGGTTTTCAGGGGCTGATGGCAAGATAGGGCTCCCACAGATCGAGGCGGACCGTATCGCGGGGATCGGCGTCTTTGCCCCAGAGGGCAGGGGCTGCGAATTCGACCGTGTAAAGGTGCTGCGGGTCTTCAACGCCTTCGGCATTCCGATCGGCAAAGACATGGGCGCCGTGATGGGCGGTAACGGTGCCTATTGTCGCGCGGGCATAGGCAGGCAAGCGGGTATGACCATCATGACCATGCCGATTGGTCAATACTTTGTCGCCGACGGCGAAAGCCGGGGCCGTATCGATCTGACGGTTAAAATGGGCAAGATTTGCACGCACCCGTGCCAGGGCGGCATCCAGATTGCGCGGTGTGGCGGGGCTTGCAAGCGGGCGGTCGGTTTTGCCCGCCAGAACCTCGGCCAGGGTAAAGATGCCTTTGTCGATCGCCTGCACGAGGTCATTCATGCACCATTTGATGAAATAGGGCTGCCCCAGATAAGCGACAGGCGGGGTCTGTTCCATGGTGGCGCGCCACCAATCAAGTGTGCCGCCAGGGGTCTCAACATTCTTGGTCAGCGCCCATTGCCGCCATTCCCAATCATGGCGGAACGGCGGGGCATCGACATCAACCGGGCCGAAGCCTTGCTTGCCGCCAAGATCATGCGGACCGTCCATCATGCGGCCTTCAGATGGCGTTCGGTGCCGATCATCGAATTGCGCGACACCAGGGCTGCGAGGCGGGCCTGATCCCACCCGTCGGTTCCGGCGGGGCGTTCTGGCACCACCAGATAGCGCAGTTCGGCGGTCGAATCCCAGACCCGGACGGCCACATCGGGGCCAAGGGTCACGCCAAATTCCGCCAATACGGCGCGGGGTTCGCGTACCGCCCGGGCCCGGTAGGCATTGGAGCGGTACCAGATCGGCGACATGCCAAGCAGGGCAAACGGGTAACACGAACACAGGGTACAGACGACGAGATTATGGATGTCGGGCGTGTTTGCGACCGCTTTCAGATGCCCGGTGGCATGGCCTTCAAAGCCGAATTCGGCAATTGCGGCAGCCGCGTCTTGCATCAGTCTGGCCTGAAATGCCGGATCTGCCCAGGCGCGGGCGATCACGTCTGCGCCGCGTTTCGGGCCGATCCGTTCAGAGTAGGCTTCGATCCAGGCATCAAGCGTCTCGCGGGCGACGAGACCACGTTCCACCGCCAGGCTTTCCAGCGCCTTGACGCGAAGTGCCGGGTCAGAGGGCATATGGCTGTGCAGATGCTGATGCAGATGGGCGGCTTTTTCGCGGTCAAAGCTGGACATGGGTTGCCTCCTGGGGCAATTTTGCGCGCCCTGTGGTTTGCCTGTCAAGCCCGGTCAAGTGGGTCAGTCAAAGAACCCCGGACCGGCGCGGCCCAGCAGGTCTGCCGCCAGATCGCGGCCCAGTTCGGCCGCTTGCGTGATGGCGCCGCGCCGGTCGCCGGTGATGACCCGGCTGCCATCAGGGCGCAGAATTTCACCGCGCAACCAGATCTGATCGCCCTCCAACACGGCAAGGCCCGCAATCGGCGTTTCGCAGGATCCATCCAGCCGGGCCAGAAAAGCCCGTTCGGCGGCCAGTTGTTGCCCGGTGGGCAGGTGATGGATGGCGGCCAGCATCCTCTCGGCGCGGGGATCGGACTGCCGACGTTCGATGCCGATGGCCCCCTGTGCGACGGCGGGCAGCATGTCGGACACCGCGATCGGGCGGGCCGCTTGGGACATGCCGAGCCGGTTCAGACCGGCCATGGCAAGAAACGTCGCCACCGCCACGCCATCCGACAGCTTTTTCATCCGGGTCTGCACATTGCCGCGAAATTCGACAAGCTGCAGATCGGGGCGGCGATGCGCAAGCTGCGCGCGTCGGCGCAAGCTGGACGAGCCCACCACAGCGCCCGGCGGCAGATCCATCAAACCTGCGACATGGGGCGAGACAAAGCCATCGCGGACATCTTCGCGCGGCAGATAGCAATCCAGGATCAGCCCGTCCGGTTGCAATGTGGGCATGTCCTTCATCGAATGGACGGCGATGTCGATGCTGCCATCCGACAAGGCTTCTTCGATCTCACGCGTGAACAGGCCTTTGCCGCCGATGTCTTTCAGGGCCTTTTCAAGGATTTGGTCGCCGGTAACCTTGATCACCACAACCTCGAATGCGTCAAGCGACAGGTGATGCGCTTGCATCAGACTACGGCGCACTTCATGCGCTTGCCATAGGGCCAGAGGCGAACCTCTGGTGCCGATCCTGAACGGCTGTGCCGGGCTGATGGGGGTCATGCTGACAACCCACCCGCCAGATCCGGCATATCGAGTGCGGCAAAGCCGTAATGTTTTAGCCAGCGCAGGTCGCTTTCAAAGAACGCGCGCAGATCCGGGATGCCGTATTTCAGCATGGCGATACGGTCGATGCCCATGCCGAAGGCGAAGCCCTGCCACTGGGTGGGGTCGACGCCTGCGGCGGTCAGCACTTTTGGGTGGACCATGCCGGAGCCTAGGATTTCCATCCATTTGTCGCCCTGGCCGATTTTCAGCTGACCACCTTCCCAGGAACAGCGGATATCAACCTCGGCAGAGGGTTCGGTGAAGGGGAAATGCGACGCGCGGAAGCGGAGTTCTACTGAGGGCACTTCGAAAAAGGCGCGGCAAAATTCCTCGAGGCACCATTTCAGGTTGGCCATGGAAATGTTGCGGTCGATGGCGAGGCCTTCGACCTGGTGGAACATCGGGGTATGGGTTTGGTCCATATCCATGCGGTAAACGCGGCCGGGGGCGATGACGCGGATTGGTGCGCCTTGTTCGGTCATCGCACGGATTTGCACGGGGCTGGTATGGGTGCGCAAGACGTGGGGCGGGCGGTTGTCGCCGGGGGCACGGTGCATGAAGAACGTGTCATGTTCTTGGCGCGCCGGGTGTTCGGGCGGGATGTTCAGCGCATCGAAGTTGTACCAATCGCTTTCCACCTGCGGGCCTTCGGCAACGGCAAAGCCCATATCGGCGAAAATGGCAGTCAGTTCTTCCATCACCTGGGATACAGGGTGAATGGTGCCCATGCGGCGCGGGCGGCCGGGCAGGGTGACATCGAGCCATTCGGAGCGCAGGCGTTCGTCTAACGCGGCATCGCCGAGGGCCGCCTTTTTGGCGCGCAAGGCGGCGTCGATTTCATCTTTCAGCAGGTTCAAGGCGGCACCGGCGACCTTGCGCTGATCGGCATCCATTTTGCCAAGGGTGGCCATCAAAGCGCTGATCTCACCCTTCTTGCCAAGGGCGGCAAGGCGCACGTCTTCGAGTGCGGATTCGTCTGCAGCATTGGCAACTGCGGTCAGATATTTGGCTTTTAGGGTGTCCATCGACGGCTCCGGATCATGCCGGAGTTTGCTAGCGGCGCGGGGGTGCGAATGCAAGGGCTAGAGGGTTTTCGCCATGTTGATGCCTGTGGGGAAGAAGCCAAGCTTTGTATAAAGGCGATGTGCCGCGGCGTTTTTGGCGGCGACGCGCAGGCGGATTTGGGTGATGCCCTGGGATTTCAACTGATCTTGCAGGCAGGCAAGTGCTGCGGTGCCATGGCCTTTGCCCTGATGCGGCGGCAGTACGTGGAAATCCTTGATGAAGGCGGATTTGGTAGCAGAGTTGAGGGTGTAGAACAGATAGCCAATCACCGCGCCTGTATTGACGATGCACATCAGGATTTCACCGGGGGTATCTGCGCCTTTCGGCAGATCATCGTTCATGTCTTGCGCGGCTTGGGAAAGCGCATCGGCAAGCGTGCCACCATAATTGGCGACGATTTCGGCCGCGTAATCGGGCACGAAGTAGGCGGCGAAGGCGGGGAATTCATCGGCAGTGATGGGGCGCAGGGTGATCATGGCGTGGTCCCTTTAGCAGCAGGGGGCAGCGTAATGAAAAACCCCGCCTTGGGAAAGGCGGGGTCTAAATTCGTGCGACCCGAATTTCAGAAAAGTTTTCTGACAACTTTTGTCTCAGGCTGCTGCTGCGGCTTTCGCTTGGGCGGCAATGGCGTTGAACGCCTCTGGCTCATGCACGGCCAGATCGGCCAGAACCTTGCGGTCAACTTCGATGCCGGCCTTCGCCAGACCATGAATCAGGCGCGAATAGGTGAAATCGGCGTCAAACAACCGTACCGCCGCGTTGATCCGCTGGATCCACAAAGCGCGAAAGTTGCGCTTGCGGGTCTTACGGTCGCGCGTGGCGTATTGGTTGGCTTTGTCGACGGCCTGAGTGGCGGTGCGGAAGTTGGTGGACCGGGCGGCATAATAGCCAGCCGCTGCCTTGATTACTTTTTTGTGGCGGGCATGGGTCACCATGCCGGATTTAACGCGGGACATGTGTGTTCTCCTTACCGGTCGTAGGGCATGTATTTTTTGACGATTTTCGCGTCGGATGCGCAGAGGATCATCGCCCCTGATGCATCACGAATGAACTTCGTCGTGCGCTTGATCATGCCGTGGCGTTTGCCGGCGGGGCCAGCTTTCACCCGACCGGAGGCTGTGAAGCTGAAACGCTTCTTGGCCGCCGACTTGGTCTTCATTTTTGGCATTTCCATCTCCGTGGTTTCAGGTGCTGCTCGGCATGCCTAGAGGGCCGGCAACACGGGTAAGAAGCGCGTCGTATAGGGGGTGGCGCGGAATGGTGCAAGCAGGATTCGATAAGGCCGCAGGGTCAGTTCAACAGGCGTTTGAAAACCCGGGAAAAAACATCAGGCAGATCAGAGGGTTTGTAGCCCGATGTATTGCCTTGGACCGCATAGACGATCAAGGCCGCCGAGATCAGCATCATGAGGACCGGCACCCTGGGTGAGCGGCTTTCGGACATCGAATTCAGCAGGCCAGGAATAGTCACGGCACCAAGAATGATGCCCATCACAAGTATCGTATCAGTATCCATAGCCTGCCCCCCGGCATTGCCGTTGGCTGATCCT
>JANNSG010000098.1:0-5811 GCA_031402355.1 Pseudorhodobacter sp.
TGGCGGCGGATCGAGCAATACCGGGGTTGGCGGTGCAGGCGGGCGTGGCGGGCCGGGATCAGGCGGTGGCGGTGGTGGCGGTGGCACAACGGGCGGCGCCCGAGGTGATGGCGGCACGGGGATTATCTTTATCACGGCGATCTTCTGATGAGCAGGCGCAATGCCTTTTTGCGGCTGCGTGGCCAGCGGGCGTATGTGGCAACCCCGCTACAGCGCAATCCATATTCCGATTTCACAAGCGGTACGCCGTTCTTTTTGAATACCGGCTGGAGCGTGAGCGGCGGTAAGATCATCGCAACGGCAACGCCGCAATTTGAACTGTTTGAACATGCTTTCGGATACCGCTTCGCCATTTCACCATCACGGCCTTACGATATCAAAATAACCTGCGACAGCATGACGGGCGGGCCTAAGTTGGTGCGCTTTCTTGTGGGCTATCAAAAGGGCCAAGATAATGATCCGGCAAGCAGTATTCGATCTGGCGATACGTCCGACAGTTTCAGTTTAGGTGCCGCCGCAGACAGCCCGATTTATACTGTGATACCCCCGGCCGACTGCACCCATATTACACTTGTGCTGCAATACATGGACACGGGGACGCTGACGGCGCAATTCGACAATTTCACGATGACGGGCTAGATCATGGCGGTTCTGCAGATCAATGGGCAAGACCTGCAGATCAACGGCGTCACGCTGCAGATCAATGGGGGTGAAAGCGGGTCAACCGGCGTATTGTCTGCCACCGAAATTGGGGCTGACAGCGCAGTTGGTTTCGGAACTGTCGGCATCAATGGTATCGTGGCGGCTACAGAAACCGGGTCTGACAGCGCTGTTGGTGTGGGCAGTGTCGCGATCAGCGGGCAGGTTGCGGCAACCGAGGCGGGCAACGATACGGCGGCGTGCGCGGGGTCTGTCGCGATATCTGGTGTTCTTGCGGCGGTGGAAAGCGGCAGTGATACCTGTGTCGCCAGCGGCTTTGCCACGCCCACCGCAACGGGCGTTCTGGTGGCGGTTGAAACAGGGCCCGACACCGCCGCAGGTGTGGGCAGTGTCGCGATCAGCGGGCAGGTTGCGGCAACCGAGGTTGGCAGCGATACAGCGGCGGGAGCGGGGTCTGTCGCGATATCCGGGGCCGCAGCGATTGCCGAGGTTGGCAGCGATGCGGCGGCAGGCACGGGCTTTGCCATCATCAGCGGCATACTGGCGGCGGTTGAATCTGGCGCCGATATCTGCGTGGCCAGCGGCTTTACCACGCCCACCGCAACGGGCGTTCTGGTGGCGGTTGAAACAGGGTCCGACACCGCCGCAGGTGTGGGCAGCGTCGCGATCAGCGGGCAGGTTTCGGCAACCGAGGCGGGCAGCGATACAGCGGCAGGCGCGGGGTCTGTCGCGATATCTGGTGTTCTTGCGGCGGTGGAAAGCGGCAGCGATACCTGTGTCTCCAGCGGCTTTACCACACCCACCGCAACGGGCGTTCTGGTGGCGGTTGAAACAGGGTCCGACACCGCCGCAGGTGTGGGCAGTGTCGCGATCAGCGGGCAGGTTTCGGCAACCGAGGTTGGCAGCGATACGGCGGCAGGCGCGGGGTCTGTCGCGATATCCGGGGCCGCAGCGATTGCCGAGGTTGGCAGCGATACGGCGGCAGGCACGGGCTTTGCCATCATCAGCGGCATACTGGCGGCGGTTGAATCGGGCGCAGACACGTGCGTGGGTTACGGCACGGTCACGACGCCGGGGGATTATGCCACGGGCCGATTGGCCTTTGCCACCGAGTCTGCAAGGCGCGGCACCGTGTTGAATACCAGCCTGCGCAAGGGCAAAATCCTGAACCCGGTGCGCCGGGGCACGATCATGGAGATCACCGAATGAGCAAAATTTTCACCATCCGCGTGGGCGACCGCAAGCCATACTTCGCCTACAAGTTCCCCTTCAGTCTGGTCGATGCATTGGGGGTGACGTTCTCGGCCCGCGAAGAGCCTTCGAAGACCCTGTTCATCGACCGCCAGCCTGCAATCATCGCAAATGGCATCTACACTGTCGACGGCATACCGACGCCTTACGTGCCTGCGGATGGGGTCGCTTTCTACCCTTGGGCAGTGGGCGATACCGCCACTATCCGCAAATCGGCCTTCGGTTTGTTCCACGTCCTGTGGCCCGGCAACTTGCAGGAATCGCTGCCATCCGAAGGCTATGAGCGGTTCAACATCAGCGAGAATTTCTAACCCCGCTGGCACTGCCAGACGGGAGGTTTAGAGGGTGCTTCAACACCCTTTCCACACGGGATGATTTCGACACCTCCCCGCCGACCAGGCATTGATTATGGCCGCTCCCGACCCTCGCGAGGGCGTGGCCTCTATCGATTGGAATCGCCCGTTATGTCTACCCACCAAGTATCGCCAATTCGACCTATCGCGCCCTATCTGGGCGGCAAGCGCAACCTTGCTCGCAGGCTTTGCGCGCTGATCGACCGCCATGATCACAGCACTTATGCTGAGCCGTTTGTGGGCATGGGCGGCATCTTTCTGCGCCGTACGTGCCGCCCGCATGCCGAGTTCATCAATGATCGGGGGAGGGAGGTTTACACCCTGTTCCGGGTGCTTCAGGAACACTATGTGGCCTTCCTTGACCTGCTCCGATTCCAGATCACCACGCAGGAAAACTTCAACCGATTGGTGGCGGTGGATCCTGAAACGCTGACCGATCTGCAGCGTGCTGCGCGGTTTTTGTATCTGCAAAGGCTGGCCTTTGGCGGCAAGATTTCGGGGCGCAATTTCGGCATCGCAATTGACCGTCCGGCACGGTTCAACCTGAGCACGCTGGAGCCCGATCTGGAGGCGCTGCATTCCCGGTTATCGGGGGTCACGGTGATGAACCTGGACTACGCCGCATTCATCGATCGGGTGGACCGGCCCGGCATTTTGTTCTACCTCGACCCGCCCTATTTCGGGAACGAGGGCGACTACGGCAAAGACCTGTTTCAGCCCGCGCGATTCGCGGAAATGGCGGACCAGCTGGCAGGGATTAAAGGGGGCTTTATACTGTCGTTAAATGACCGTTTAGAGGTGCGTGAAATCTTTGATCGGTTCCACATGACGGATGTGCAAACCACCTATTCGATTGCCGCCGACAAGTCGCTGGATCAGACCAAACGAAGCGAGCTGATCATCACAAATTTTGAGCTAGGAGGGCAGTAGTAGCTGACCCGCGCTGATTCGGCCAAGGGGGTGAGGTTTTGCCCCCGCAGCCCCCAAAAGCGGGTAATTCACAAAAATCGTTCTGCTGCAGGTTCTGTTGTCAAAGTGTGCAGCTTCTGGTGGCGAGCTACAGTGGGGGGTGGCTATTTTGCATCTGCAGCATGATTTTCTCGAATCGAAACCGACCAAAATCATCGCCACACGATTGCAAAAGCCCAAAATGTAACAAAAATGTATATCATAATATCAACGTATTGAGGCAAAATAGCTACCTCGCAGGCCCATCTACTAACAATTTAGTTTGACAGAATGCGCGCTCTGATCTGTTTATAGGCAAGCCAGAAAAAACTGGCCCATCATATCTCAGGGAGGAGAAAGGATGCGGAAGTATCTTCTCTCCGCAGTAGCGGTTTCAGCCGTTGTTGCGGGGTCTCAGGCTGCGTTTGCCGATGCGGTAGCAGCACAAAAATGGATCGAGTCCGAATTTCAGCCGTCCACGCTTTCGAAAGACGAGCAGACCGCCGAAATGGATTGGTTCATCAAAGCGGCAGAGCCGTTTGCAGGCATGGAAATCAACGTTTTGTCGGAAGGTATTCCGACCCATTCCTACGAATCCGAAGTGCTGACCAAGGCGTTCGAGGAAATCACCGGCATCAAGGTGAACCACCAGATTCTGGGCGAAGGCGAAGTTGTGCAGGCGGTGCAAACCCAAATGCAAACCAACCGGAACCTCTATGACGGTTATGTCAACGATTTCAGACTTGATCGGTACCCATTCGCGCCTTCAACTGGCCTATAACCTGACCGATCAAATGGCGGGTTCCTGGGCTGCCACCACCAACCCCGGCCTTGATCTGCCTGATTTCATGGGCATCAAGTTTACCACCGGGCCGGATGGCAAGCTTTATCAACTGCCCGATCAGCAGTTTGCAAACCTCTATTGGTTCCGCAAAGACTGGTTCGACCGTGAAGATCTGAAAACCGCGTTCAAGGCCAAATATGGCTATGATCTGGGTGTTCCGGTCAACTGGTCTGCCTATGAAGACATCGCCGAATTCTTCACCAATGACGTGAAAGAAATCGACGGCGTTCAGATCTATGGCCACATGGATTACGGCAAACGCGCGCCGGATCTGGGTTGGCGGATGACCGATGCCTGGCTTTCCATGGCAGGTGCCGGTTCCAAGGGTGAACCTAACGGTATCCCGATCGACGAATGGGGCATCCGGATGGAAGCAGGCAGCTGCAACCCATCGGGCGCATCCGTGTCACGTGGTGGCGAAGCAAACGGCCCGGCATCGGTTTACGCCATTGCCAAATGGGACGAATGGCTGCGCAAATACGCGCCTCCCGGTGCGGCAAGCTATGATTTCTATCAATCATTGCCGGCGCTTAGCCAAGGCAACGTGGCCCAGCAAATCTTCTGGTACACAGCCTTTACCGCCGACATGGTGAAACCACAGTCCGAAGGCAACAACACCGTTGACGCCGAAGGCACCCCACAATGGCGCATGGCACCTTCGCCACACGGGCCATATTGGTCAGAAGGCCAGAAGGTCGGCTACCAAGATGTGGGATCGTGGACCTTCCTGAAATCCACCCCGGAAGACCGCGCGCAGGCCGCTTGGCTTTATGCGCAGTTCGTTGTGTCCAAAACAGTTGACGTGAAGAAAAGCCAGGTTGGCCTGACCTTCGTGCGTGACAGCACGGTCAACCATGAAAGCTTCTCTGAACGCGCCCCGAAACTGGGTGGTTTGGTCGAATTCTACCGCTCGCCCGACCGTGTTCGTTGGTCGCCAACCGGCATCAACGTGCCTGACTATCCGAAACTGGCACAAATCTGGTGGCAGCAAATCGGTGACGTAAACTCGGGCGCGTTTACTCCACAAGAAGCGATGGACCGTCTGGCCGAAGAAATGGATATCACCATGGGCCGGATGCAGCAGGCAGATGAAGCAGCCAATGTGTACGGCGGCTGCGGACCCCGCCTGAACGAGCCTAAGGATGCCGAATTCTGGTATGCCAATGGCGGTGCCAAGCGCAAGCTGGAGAACGAAAAGCCCATGGGTGAAACCGTCAACTATGACGAGTTGATCAAGCAATGGGCGGCAAACTAAGCCAAACCTGACGACCTGCCCGGCGCAACAGCCGGGCAGATTTTCACCGGGGCATGCGGTACCGCGTGGCCCCGGTTTTTGACGCAAAGGCCCGCTGTGCCAGACGCAGCAATAAGGTGCCACGCATCATCCGGGGAAATAAGATGGCGCTAGAGCTACGACAAATTACCAGCCGCATCGGGGCGATTACCCATGTAAAACCCACCGATCTTGTGCTGCATCCGGGCGCGTTTAACGTGCTGCTAGGGGCCACGGGGGCGGGAAAAACATCGCTGATCAAAGTGATGGCAGGTCTTGCGCGTGCCACTTCGGGCCAGATTTTGATGAACGGCGTCGATGTCACCAAAGACAGCCCGCAAAAGCGCAACATCAGCCTCGTGCATCAGTTTTTCGTCAATTACCCGCATATGACGGTTTACGATAACATTGCCTCCCCTCTGCGCGTGGCGGGCATGGCGAAATCCGAAATCCAAGGCCGGGTAGAGGCCGCCGCAGACGTT
>JANNSG010000099.1:0-1997 GCA_031402355.1 Pseudorhodobacter sp.
TAGACCCTGTTTCTGGCACCCTGGCCCCGGTGGCATCGGTGACATCGGCAAGGGGCGCGTCGGGTTGATCAACGATTGTGGCATAGTGAAACTCGTGCCCACGCAGCCGCGCGCCCTTTTCGTGGCCATTGGCCGCCGCGGTCAACGTAGCCACCCTGTAGCCCAGATGCATTTTTCGCGTCTCAAATGATGTGACCAGGCCCAACAGTCCCGCCATCTGATGCCGCTTGCCGTCCTTGTCGATCAACCCAGCACCCATCGCCATATACCCCCCACATTCGCCATGCACAGGCCGGATTTCGGCAAAATCCCGCAAAGACTGCCGAAAATGGCCCGCCGCTGCAAGCACGCCTGCATGCAGTTCGGGGTAACCACCGGGCAACCAGCACACATCGGCAGACGCATCCGGTCCTTCATTCGCAAGTGGCGAAAATGGCAGAATTTCTGCACCAGCAGCGCGCCAATCGGCCAACAGATGCGGATAGACAAACGAAAACGCCGCATCTCGGGCAAGGGCAATCCGTTGCCCCGGGGGGTTGATCGGCAGGGAACCCGCCGCAGGTACCGCAGTTCCTGCCGCCGCCGCCCGCAGCGCTGCCAAATCCACATGGGCCGCGATAAACGACCCTGCATCGGCCAAAAACTGCATGAGGTGCGGCTGTTCTTCCGCCTGCACCAAGCCCAGATGGCGTTCCGGCAGCGCAATCGACACCTGCCGTGGCAGCGCGCCAAAAACCCGTATCCCCGCCGCCTCCATCCCCGCGCGCACCAGCGCCTCGTGACGCGGGCTGGCTACCCGGTTCAACACTACACCCGCTACGTGTACATCAGGGCGGTAAGCCGCAAACCCCGCCGCCACCGCCGCCGCTGATTGCGCTTGGCCTGACACATCAATCACCAAAACCACGGGCCAACCCATAAGTGCTGCAATATCCGCACTGGCCCCGGACCCGGCCTCACCCGCCTGTGCCACCCCGTCAAACAGCCCCATCGACCCTTCGGCAAGGATCAAATCGGTGCCCTCTGCCGCCTTGACCAAACCAGCAATGCGCGCGGGCGTCATGGACCAGCTATCAAGGTTCACCGATGGCCGCCCCGATGCCGCCCCGTGAAACGCTGGATCAATATAATCCGGCCCGCTTTTGAACGGCTGCACCACCACGCCTTGCGCGCGAAATGCCGCGAGCAGCCCCAGCATCAGCGTGGTCTTGCCAGTGCCCGACGCCGGGGCGGATATGATCAATCCGGGCGGGTTCATGGCGCGTCCGGGAACCGGGGCTCAGTTCCCACCGGGCGAAACCGGCGGTCATAATCGCCGGCATAAAGCCTGCTTTCATTAAAATCATCCGATCCCAACGCATGGCCCACCAAGATCAACGCGGTCCGCTCCATTTCCGCGCCAATCGCGGTTTGCAAGGTAGCAAACGTCGCCCGCACGATCCGCTGATCGGGCCAGGACGCCCGCCAAACCACCGCGACCGGGCAATCGGCACCGTAATACGGGGTCAGATCGGCTACCACCTTTTCCAGCACATGCACCGACAAATGAATGGCCAATGTCGCCCCGGTCTTGGCAAAATTGACCAAATCCTCACCCTCCGGCATCGCGCTTGCCCGCCCGGATGTGCGGGTCAAAACCACCGATTGCGCCACGCCGGGCAGCGTCAGTTCCGCCGCCAAGGCTGCCGCCGCCGCTGCAAAAGACGGCACACCGGGGGTTACATCGTAGGGAATGTTCAAGGCCCGCAAGCGACGCAACTGTTCGCCCATCGCAGACCAGACCGACAGATCACCCGAATGCAGTCGCGCGACATCATGCCCCGCCGCATGGGCGGCTGCGATTTCCGCGATGATTTCATCCAACGACAAGGAGGCCGTATTCACGATATGCGCGCCGCTTGGGCAATGCGCCAGCAAGGCGTCTGGCACCAAACTGCCCGCATAAAGGCAAACCGGGCTGGCTGCTATCAGATCGCGTCCGCGCAGTGTAATCAGAT
>JANNSG010000100.1:0-17596 GCA_031402355.1 Pseudorhodobacter sp.
GGGTGGGCAACCGGGCACATAGATATCAACCGGCACAATCCTGTCACAGCCCCGTACTACAGAATAGCTATAGTGATAATAGCCGCCGCCATTGGCGCAAGATCCCATCGATATCACATAACGCGGCTCCGGCATCTGGTCATAGACCTTGCGCAGCGCCGGGGCCATCTTGTTTGTCAGCGTGCCCGCCACGATCATCAGGTCAGACTGGCGCGGGGATGCCCGGGGCGCTGTGCCAAACCGTTCCATGTCATAGCGCGGCATGGCCGTGTGCATCATCTCGACCGCACAGCAGGCAAGACCAAAGGTCATCCAGTGCAGACTGCCAATACGCGCCCAGTTGATGATATTTTCAGTCGAGGTCAGCAAAAACCCCTTGTCCTGCAATTCGGCATTCAGGGCGCGGGTCGCGACCTCGGCATCGGGGCCGGCCGAATTGGCGGATGTGCTCACTCCCATTCCAGCGCCCCTTTTTTCCACTCATAGGCAAAGCCAACCGTCAAAACCCCAAGGAACAGCATCATCGACCAAAACGCCGCCATACTGATTTCACCAAAGGCGACCGCCCAAGGGAACAGGAATGCCACCTCCAGATCGAAGATGATGAACAGGATCGAGACCAGGTAGAAGCGCACATCGAACTTCATGCGGGCATCATCGAAGGCGTTGAAACCACATTCATAGGCAGATACTTTCTCAGGGTCAGGGTTGCGAACCGCTAGCAGCATGGCTGCCAGCAAAAGAACCAGCCCGAGCCCAATTGCCAAGGCTAGAAAGATGATGATCGGCAAATACTCACGCAAGAGATGGTCCATGAGGTTGCTCCTATCGCTGGCGGTATGCGGGCGGCGGCCAGACGTGGCGCGCGAACGTGATGCGCACCGTTTACTCTGCCCCCCCGGCGCGGTCAACCAAAGGCGGTATAAAAATAGGCCCTGCGACAGGATGCTCGCGTCAGCGCAGAATTATTTTGCAAGACCCATCGTCTGCTCCTTGCCAGCAAAACGCGGCAGTTTCGTTGCGGCCAAATCCAAACAGTGCGCAGATCAGCCGCTCGCGACAATCAGACAGAGTGCGAAACGGCAGTTTCAACACTGAAATGCCAGATGCTCTGCCTGTCCTCTTTGTAGTATTACAACTTAAGGACCCACAATTATTTGTTTATGGCCATACTGCTTGCATAGATCGAACATAATACCAGGTCTTGACGCATTGTAACCATTTGCTGAATAAAATCGTTAGCCGCACCAACCCTGACGTGCGCCGCCTTGATACTGGCGGGCATGTCCACCCGCGATCATTGCGCTGGCAAGGGGCTTGCCATCGACCCAAACCGTCACCAGCCGCCGCTCATATTTGTCCAACCCGCCAAGCGACATCCGCAATGCGCCGCCTTGCAAAAGCAAACTTCGAAGGGCCCACTTTGCCTTTTGAGCCGCGACCAGCTCTGTCAGACAGCCGGGGGAAAACAGTTCAGGCGCATCAAAACCCACCAGTCGCGCGCGCTCAACGCTGTCTTTCACACACCACAGATCAACAGTGTCGCCGTCAATGACCCGCAAAACCCTGCAGCTTTGACCGGCCGCCGGGATAGGGCGGAGAATCGTCAAGGCCCCGTCCGAAATTAGCGGGATCACAACAAGGGCGAGGCCCGAAACCATAATGACTGCCCGCAGATAAATCACCGGGTCCGTCAGGCGTTGCCACCAGCGCCGCGGCCTTTTCGGTGGCATGCGGGGTGGCTGGCCTATGCTCCAGCGCGGTGCTCGGCGGTAGTCGCGACTAAATGGCACTACAGTCGGGCGTCGAAACAGCACAGATCTAACCCGCCAGCATTTGCTGCACCAGACCTGGCAGATCATCAAAATGGTGCAATAAGGCTTCGGGCTGCATCCGGGCGACCCCTGCGCCTTCCGGCCCAAAGGTCACCAGCGCCACCGGCACGCCTGCCGCGCGTCCCGTATCCCGATCTGTCTGGGTATCACCGATCAGTATCGACCGGCACAGGCTGCCCCCGACGCGGTCAATTGCCTCAATCAAAGGGGCAGGATCGGGCTTGCGCACTGGCAGGGTATCGGCACCAACAAGCGCCCCAAACAGATGACGAACGCCAAGGTTTCGGGTCAGGGTTTCGGCCAAATCCGCTGGTTTGTTGGTGCAGATTGCCAATGCAAAACCTGCATCCCGCAAAGCCAAGATCGCTTTTTCGGTGCCAGGGTAAAGCACTGTATAGGTGTCTATCGCCCTCGCATAGGCGGCAAGCAGCACCGGATACTGCGCATCGACATCAGCCTCGCTATAGCCATTTAGCCGCGAAAACCCCAGACGCAGCATGGCGCGGCCACCATGAAAAGCGGTCAGCCTATCGGCCTGGTCCAGCATGTTGCCATGGCCAAGCCCGCGAAAACAAGCATTGGCGGCAGCCAAAAGATCGTCGGACGTATCCGCAAGGGTGCCGTCCAGATCGAAAACCACTGTGCGCACGGGCATTTCCTTGTTGTAATTTTGCGAAAGGACAAGTGATAGGCATAGACTTGCGACATTGCTACAACCCGCTAAAACGAGCCAAGCTTAAAAGGAAGTGTTTTATGTCGGTTTCTTTGATTGTCCTTGCGGCGGGACAGGGCACGCGGATGAATTCCGACCTGCCAAAGGTTCTGCATCAGGTTGGCGCGGCCCCTTTGCTGCATCATGCCTTGCGCGCAGGTCAGGCGTTAGGGCCAGACCGGGTCATCGTTGTGGCCGGGCACGGGGCCGACGCGGTGACCAGATCTGCATTGGCGTTCGATGATACAGCCATCGTTGTTGAACAGCTTGAAAGACTTGGCACCGGCCATGCGGTGGCGCAGGCCCTGCCCGCCTTGCAGCGGGCGGCCGGTGATGCGTTGATCCTGTATGGGGACACGCCCTTCATCCGCGCGCAGACGCTTGACCTGATGCGCGCGGCCCGGTCGCGCTACGCAGTTGTCATCCTTGGGTTTGAAGCCGCCGATCCGGGCCGCTATGGCCGCCTGATCACCTCCGGCGACATGCTGGACCGGATTGTTGAATTCAAAGACGCAAGCGACGCTGAACGAAAGATCACTCTGTGCAATTCCGGCGTTGTCTGCGCCGATGCCGCAACCCTTTCCACGCTTGTCGCGGCCATTGGCAATGACAATGCGTCGGGCGAGTATTACCTGACCGATATCGTTGGCATCGCCCGCGCGAAAGGCCTGACCGCCGGTGTCGTGATCTGCGCCGAAGCGGAAACGCTTGGCATCAACACCCGCGCCGAACTGGCAGCGGCCGAGGCCGCGTTTCAAGCCCGCGCCCGGGCCGAGGCTTTTGAGAACGGCGTGTCGATGACAGCACCTGAAACCGTATTCTTCGCGCTTGATACCTTCGTAGGTCGCGATGCAATGATCGGACCCAACGTTATCTTCGGCCCTGGCGTCACAGTTGAAACCGGGGCTGAGATCAAAGGCTTTTGCCATCTGGAAGGCTGCCATATCAGCCGGGGCGCCACCGTTGGCCCCTTCGCGCGCCTGCGCCCCGGCACGGAACTCTCCGAAGATGTGCATGTCGGCAACTTTGTCGAGATCAAGAACTCCACCCTCGCGGAAGGGGTGAAAGTCGGCCATCTGACCTATCTTGGCGACGCGGATGTCGGAGAGCACACGAACATCGGTGCGGGCACGATCACCTGCAACTATGACGGCGTGATGAAACACAAGACCACAATCGGGCCGCGCGTCTTCATCGGATCCGACACGATGCTGGTGGCCCCGGTGACAGTGGGGGCCGATGCGATGACCGGGTCCGGATCGGTGATCACCAGCGACATTCCGGCAGGCGCATTGGCAATTGGCCGGTCGCGGCAGGAAAACAAACAAGGTTTGGCCATAAAATTGTTGGATAGACTGCGCGCGATCAAAGCGTAGCGCCAAAAGGGAGTCTCGTAAATGTGTGGAATTGTTGGTGTCCTGGGGTCCCATGAAGTGGCCCCTCTGTTGGTCGAGGCGCTGAAACGGCTGGAATATCGCGGTTACGACAGTGCTGGCATCGCTACGATCAACGACGGGGTCCTTGATCGCCGCCGCGCGGTGGGCAAGTTGGTGAACCTGTCGGATTTGCTTGTCCACAATCCCCTTGCCGGAAAGGCGGGCATCGGTCACACCCGTTGGGCTACGCATGGCACCGCGACTGTTGCCAACGCGCATCCGCATCAATCGGGGCCCGTTGCCGTGGTCCATAACGGTATCATCGAGAATTTTCAGGATTTGCGCCGCGAACTGGCCGAGGCGGGACTGGGCTTCGAATCTGAAACCGATACAGAAACAGTGGCGTTGCTGACCCGTCTGCACATGGATCGCGGCATGTCGGCGCAAGAGGCTGCCGTGGCCACGCTTGGCCGTCTTCGCGGGGCCTTTGCCCTGTGTTTCCTTTTTCATGGCCAGGATGACCTGATGATCGCCGCTCGCAAGGGATCGCCGCTTGCCATCGGGCATGGCGACGGCGAAATGTTCGTAGGCTCGGACGCCATTGCCCTGGCCCCGATGACTGATCGGATCACTTATCTGGAAGAAGGCGATTACGCCTTTGTCACTCGCGCCGGGGTGACGATCTACGACGTGCAGGGCAGGCTTGCCAACCGCGCGATGACGCGCATTCAGATCGACCAGACACGCATCGAAAAGGCGGGCTATAAGCATTTCATGGCAAAGGAAATCGCCGAACAACCCGTAGTTCTGGCCGATGCCCTGCGCCATTATGCGGCGGACCCAAATGCGCCCCTGAACCTGCCCGCATCCATTGACTTCGCATCGGTCGACCGCATCACCATGGTCGCTTGCGGCACAGCCTCTTATGCCTGCCATGTCGCAAAATATTGGTTCGAACAGATTGCAGGCCTGCCTGCCGACATCGACATCGCATCAGAATTCCGCTACCGCGAGCCGCCTCTGTCCGAAAAATCCTGGGCGCTGTTCGTCAGCCAATCGGGCGAGACGGCAGATACTCTTGCCGCTCTGCGCTATGCCAAGGAACATGTGGCCAAGGTGATCTCTGTCGTCAACGTGCCGACATCGTCGATCGCGCGGGAATCCGATATCGCCCTGCCAATTCTGGCCGGGGTTGAAGTGGGCGTAGCCTCGACCAAGGCCTTCACCTGCCAGCTGACGGTGCTGCTGCTGCTGGCGCTGAAAGCGGCCGTCGATCGCGGGCGGATGACTGCGGCTGAACTGACCCACCATCTGAACGCGCTGTCCGCCCTGCCCGGCCTGATGAACCACGCCATCGGGTCTGCAGCTGAGATTGCCGAGATCTCCGAAAACCTTGCCGAGGCGCAAGATGTACTGTTCCTTGGCCGGGGTGCAATGTTCCCGATGGCCCTGGAAGGCGCGCTCAAGCTGAAGGAAATCAGCTACATCCATGCCGAAGGGTACGCATCGGGGGAACTGAAGCACGGGCCCATCGCCCTGATCGACGCGCATGTGCCGGTGATCGTGATGGCCCCGCGCGATCATCTGTTCGAGAAAACCGTTTCCAACATGCAAGAGGTGATGGCGCGCAATGGCAAGGTGCTGTTGATCTCGGACGCGGCAGGTATCGCCGAGGCGGGCAAAGGTTGCTGGAAAACCCTTGCTATGCCGTCGGTCCCCGATGCCTTGGCCCCGATCCTTTATGCCATCCCCGCGCAACTGCTGGCCTATCACACAGCCATTGCCAAAGGCACTGATGTCGATCAGCCACGCAATCTGGCGAAATCGGTGACCGTTGAATGATCGGCTCAGCGCTGGCGGAACTGGAGGCACTGTCCGATCCGGCGGGTGCCGTTGCAGTCGCGGCCTACCACAAAGCGCCGCGGCGCTACTTGGGCATTGCTGTGCCAAAGCTAGAATCCCTGGTCGCCAAATGGCGTGCCGAGGCAAATCTTGCTGACCGGATCAGCCTTGCTGCAGCACTTTGGGATAGTGACATTCATGACGCCCGGGTGGCCGCAGCCAAACTGCTGACCCAGGCCCGTCTGCGCCCCTCGGACCAGGCGGCCTGGGCTTTGATCTGCACGTGGGTTCCCGGCTTTGACGCCTGGGCTATCGCCGATCATGTCTGCAGTGCTGCGGCCAAGCGCATCATCGCCGATCCATCCCGGCTGGACGAGGTCGAGGTCTGGACCACGTCACCCAACATGTGGACACGCCGCGCGGCACTTGTCGCCACCTTGCCTTTTGCCAAACTGAACCATCCCAAACCGGCCGAGATCGCCGCGCGCGACCGCATTCTCGATTGGGCCGCAATTTACACCCAAGACCGAGACTGGTTCATCCAAAAGGCTGTGGCCTGGTGGCTGCGTGACCTCTCAAAGCACGATGCCAATCGCACACAGGCGTTTCTTGCAGAACATGGCCATCTGATGAAGTCTTTTGCGCGGAATGAAGCGGCAAAATATCTGCCAGCCTGATTTATTTTTTCTTCGCTTAAATACTCAAATCCCGTCCTGTCGCGCGAAAAATTTTCGGACGAAAATTTTTTCTGCCCTACCGTCAGTTCGCGTAAACTGTCACTTCGGGCAGATCGGTCAGACCCAATCCCAAGGCACGGTACGCGGCCAATGACAACAACGCAGCCCCGGTTCCTGGTTGCAGATCAACATTCACTGAAGCCCCGCTGGCGGTCACCACCCTGCCCTTGCCCGCTGCCGTCACAAGTGCCGACCGCAGCCAGAACCCCTGCTCTGCAGGGCTGCCAAGCGCCACCACGACCTTGCCCAGATCCTGTTCCGCCCCAGACGCAGGCGCGGCTGTCGCGGCTATCTTTTCGGCCTCGGTTGACTGGTCAAGTGCCGCTGCTGTCTGCGCGCCCCCTAATGGCGCGGTCGCGGACAAAGGCCCCTCAGGGACTGCTTGCACTGTCGCCCCTAGATCAGGCGCATTCTGGTTGCGGCCAAAGACGCGGTCGACCACACCGCAGCCGGAAAGCGCGGCTAGGCTGATGGAAAGTATCAACGGGGGAAAGAGGCCAGCATGTTTCATGGCCTCACGATAGTCTGAACCGGGATCGGCCTGCAACCCTTGCATCCCCGCTTGCCGTTTGCTACGCGAGTTTCTACCATGGCGCGATGGTATCATCCTTTGCCCCGCTGATTGATCCCTTTGCCCGCGCGATTGATTATCTGCGCGTGTCGGTGACGGACCGCTGCGATTTCAGATGTGTCTATTGCATGTCTGAAAACATGACGTTTTTGCCAAAAGCCGATTTGCTGAGCTTGGAGGAACTCGATCGTTTGTGTTCCGCCTTTGTCACGATGGGTGTGAAAAGGCTGCGCATCACGGGGGGCGAGCCTTTGGTGCGCCGTGGCATCATGACGTTTTTCGCCGCCATGTCGCGCCATTTGGCGTCGGGTGCGCTGAAAGAGCTGACGCTGACCACCAATGGCTCTCAACTACGCAAATATGCGGCTGAACTTGCGGCGGTGGGGGTCAAGCGCATCAATGTGTCGCTTGATACGCTGGATGCGGCCAAGTTTGCGCAGATCACCCGTTGGGGGCGGCTCGATCAGGTTCTGGATGGGATCGAGGCGGCCAAAGAGGCTGGACTGCAGGTCAAGATCAACGCTGTTGCCCTGAAAGGCTTCAACGAAAATGAACTGTTCACCCTGACCGATTGGTGCGCAGCCAAAGGCCATGATCTGACCTTTATCGAGGTCATGCCGATGGGCGATCTGGGCAATGAAGACCGGATTGATCAGTACTGGTCGCTAAAAGATGTGCGGCTGCGTTTGGCAAGCCGACATCGGTTGACAGACCTGTCTGTACGCACAGGCGGCCCAGCGCGCTATGTTCGGGTTGAAGACACAGGGCAGAAAATTGGCTTCATCACGCCACTTACGCATAATTTCTGCGAAAGCTGTAATCGCGTGCGGCTGACCTGCACGGGCGAGTTGTATATGTGCCTGGGCCAGGAAGACATGGCCGATCTGCGCGCACCACTTCGGGCCAGCCCCGATGACGCAGGCCTGCAAGCAGCGATCCGCAGCGCTATCGCCCGTAAACCCAAGGGCCATGATTTCGATTATTCGCGCCAGACCGTTGCCGGGCAGGTGACCCGCCACATGAGCCACACTGGCGGCTAAACCCTCATCCACAGCGTCACAATGCCTCGTTGCTTTGCCAGGCACTCTGACCGAACTTAGTTTGTGTTCGCATGTAGTCGGAGGTCAATGATGAAGCCTGTCGAAGTGCAACCCACCAATGCCGACGCCATTCTACCCGGAGCGCAATTTGCCGATGCCTATGCGGTGACGGTCGCAGGGCAAAACCTTGACGCCATCTCGGCAGCCTACCTTGCCTTTGGGCGCGCGCCTGCATGGATCAATCGGTTGTTGCAGGTCAGAAATGCCCTTGTCGCGCCCTTCCGCCTGAAGGCAGGGCGCATGGAAATTGGAGATGTGTCAGGTCGGATCGGAATATTTCCCGTCCTGCAACACTCGGCGCATCAGATCATTCTTGGGCTGGATGATCGGCACCTTGATTTCCGGCTGCGGGTGGATGTCGCGGATTACGGGACTGGTCATCAAACGATCACCGCCAGCACATTCGTCAAAACCCACAACCTGTTTGGCCGCGCCTATTTGCGGACAATTCTGCCATTCCACCGAGTGATTGTGAAAACCATGCTGGCTCAGGCGATGCGGCAACCGACGTCTGCCCGCTAAGGCAGAGATCAGCCAAACGCCATCGCGAGCAATGCCAGTATCGCCGGAAGCGCCTGCACAAAAAAGATCCTCCTCGACACGGTCACGGCCCCATATAGGCCTGCGACGGCCACGCAGATCAGAAAGAATGCCAGCACATCGCGGCCTGTCTCACCCTGCCAAAGCCCCCAGAACAACCCTGCCGCCAGAAATCCGTTATACAACCCCTGATTGGCGGCAAGTGTTTTGCTTCTGGCAGCAAACTCCGCCGTTGTGCCAAATATACGCCTAACGCGCGGGGTTTCCCAAAGCAGCATTTCCATGATCAAAATGTAGATGTGCAGAGCGCCGATCAGCACGGCCAAACCTATGGCAACCGAAGCCATTTCATCGTCTCCCCTCGTCATCACCAGCCCCATCTTGCCTGCCAAAAGCGCATCGGTCACGCCATTTTCTGCACCCGCAGCCCTGCCCCGTGGCGCGAGGTCGCATGGGGCTGCAAAATCGCAGCAAAGTCGCTATCTTCGCACCAACAAAAGAGGTGACCCATGGATACCCTGATCCTGTCGCGAATGCAGTTTGGCGCGAATATTTCGTTCCACATTCTGTTTCCAACCATTTCCATCGCCCTTGGCTGGGTACTGCTGTTCTTCAAGTGGTGTTTGCATGCCACAGACGACCGCAAGTGGATGGATGCCTACATGTTCTGGGTCAAAGTCTTTGCGCTGTCTTTTGCACTTGGTGTGGTGTCGGGCATCACCATGTCGTTTCAGTTTGGCACCAACTGGCCCGGTTTCATGGAGAAAGTCGGCAATGTCGCGGGGCCACTTTTGGCCTACGAAGTGCTGACCGCATTTTTCCTTGAAGCGGTATTTCTTGGCATCATGCTGTTTGGCGCAAGCCGGGTGCCACGTTGGCTGCATACATTGGCCACCTTCCTTGTGGCGTTTGGGACCACGATGTCGGCGTTCTGGATCATCGTGCTGAACAGCTGGATGCACACACCCGCAGGGTACGAATTGCGCGATGGCGTGGTGTTTGCCACCGATTGGTGGGCGATCATTTTCAACCCGTCGATGCCATACCGATTGGTGCATATGCTGCTGGCATCTGGCCTAACAGTGGCATTTTTGATCATCGGTGTGTCAGCTTTCCGCCGCTTGATCGAGGATAGAACGGCAGGCGTCGCCTCCACCCTAAGGACCGGGTTTGTGCTGGCGGCGGTGTTGATCCCGATCCAGATTTACGCGGGCGATATGCATGGGCTGAACACGCTGGAACATCAGCCGCAAAAGGTGGCGGCAATGGAAGGAAACTGGGAAACCGGGCCGAACAAGCCGTTGATTTTGTTTGCTATCCCAAACAAAGAGACGCGCAGCAATGATTATGAAATTGCCATCCCCAACATGGCGTCGATCATCCTGACGCATAAGGCGGAAGGTATTGTACCGGGCTTGAACGATTTTGTGGCCGCAGATGGCACCGTGATGCACCCACCCGTCGCTGCCGTTTTCTATAGCTTTCGCATCATGATCGGCACTGGTGTTGCGATGCTGTTGATGTCTTGGCTGGGCGTAGCCCTGCTGTGGCGGCGTGGTGTGGACCACTTTCCAAAGCCTGTGCTTTACGGCGCAGTTGCGATGACATTCTCGGGCTGGCTGGCCACACTCGCGGGGTGGTACACCACCGAAATCGGGCGTCAGCCTTGGTTGGTAACTGGCGTTCTGTCTACCAAAGAGGCCGTCGCAGACGTGCCCGCCGGCATGGTTCTGGGCACACTGATCACGTATCTGGTCATCTACGGCGTGTTGTTGGTAAGCTACATTCTGGTCATCTTCTACCTTGCCCGCAAAGCCACCAACGGCGACGCCCGGACAGATGACCCGCGCATTCGGGTGCCCGGCATGGTGCCTGCGGAATGACCCAGATGTTCGCAGACCCCGCCCTCTGGCTGCCCTTTGTCTTTGCGGGCCTGATGGGCTTGTCGATTCTTATTTACGTTGTTCTTGACGGCTTTGATCTGGGGGTGGGTTTGCTGTTTCCATTTGCCACCCCGGCCGAGCGGGACCGTATGGTTGCCTCTATCGGGCCGTTCTGGGATGCCAACGAGACATGGTTGGTGCTTGCCATCGGGCTGTTGCTGGTGGCGTTTCCAGCGGCGCATGGCGCGATCCTGACGGCGCTTTACCTGCCCGTCACGATGATGCTTGTCGGCCTGATCCTGCGCGGTGTGGCGTTTGAATTTCGCGCCAAAGCCCCCCTTAAATGGAAGCGCCTTTGGGACCGTGCGTTTTTCGCTGGCAGCTTGATGGCCGCGCTGTCGCAGGGGTTCATGCTGGGTATGTATGTGATGGGGCTTGGCTGGACATGGGCGCATGCCGGGTTCGCGCTGGTCACAGCCGTGTTTTTGACAGTGGCGTTCAGCTTTATCGGGGCATGCTGGATCATTCTGAAATCAGAGGATGCGCTGCAGATCAAAGCCGTGTCTTGGGCAAAGGGCGGCATCTGGGGCGTTGTACTGGGGATGGCTGCGGTATCGCTGGCCACACCATTGGTCAGTGCGCGTATTTATGAAAAATGGTTTAGCTACCCAGAAATCCTGTGGCTGTCGCCCTTACCGGTTGTATCAGCCCTGATCATTGGGTTTCTGTGGTGGTCACTGCGCCGCTTGCCCCACGCATTGGACCATTGGGCATGGCTTCCTTTTGCCGCAACAACGGTGCTTTTCATTCTGGGCTTTGGGGGCATGGCGTACAGTTTCTACCCCTATGTCGTGCCAGAAAAGCTGACCATCTATGAGGCGGCATCCGCGCCAGAAAGCCTTTGGATCATTCTCGTCGGTACCATGGTCGTATTGCCCATGATCCTGGCCTATACCGTGATCAGCTATACCATTTTCCGGGGCAAAGCGTCGGATCTGCGCTACGATTGATCTTTCACCCGGTCCCGCAGCACGCGGCGCAAAATTTTTCCTGCCGCTGATTTTGGGATCGCATCAATGAATTCGATCCGCTTTGGCACCTTATAGCCGGTCAGCCGTTGACGAAGTGCCGCTTGAATGGCGCTTGCATCCGGCACCGCCCCGGCACTGCTGACAATGAAGGCTATTGGCACTTCGCCCGCGTCATCATCGGGCACGCCGATCACTGCCGCATCAGCCACACCCGGCAGGCCCAGAAGTTCGCCCTCCACCTCGGCGGGGGCCACCTGAAACCCTTTGACCTTGATCAGCTCTTTCAGCCGGTCCCGGATGAACAGATAGCCGTCTTCGTCCATCATTCCGAGATCGCCGGTTTTCAGCCAATCACCCTCCATCGTTTTGGCTGTCGCATCGGGATTATTAAGATAACCCAACATCACCTGCGGGCCGCGCACCCAAACTTCGCCTTCCTGCCCCGGCCCTTGGTTGGCCCCGGTGACCGGATCGACAATGCGGGTTTGCGCATTGGGCGCGGTGATCCCCACCGACCCGGGCTTTGCCTTTCGGTGCGGCACTGCATGTGACAAGGGGCTAAGTTCGGTCATACCGTAACCTTGAATGACCGCGCAGCCCAACCGCGCGCCGCAAGCCTTTGACACTTCTGGCCCTAATGGCGCTGCGGCAGATAAAACCACCTTCAGCGATGACAGATCAAACTGATCGACCATCGGGTGTTTGGCCAAAGCAATCGCCACCGGCGGGGCCACCAGCAAAAGGCGTACTTTGTGGGTCTGGATATGGGTCAGCACCGCCTCGAGGTCAAAACGCGGCATGGTGACCAAGGTTCCCCCGGCACTCAGGAACGAATTCATCAGAACGTTCATGCCGTAGATGTGGAAAAACGGCAGGAAGGCGACGGATGTTTCATGCGCCCGCACATCCAACAGCGGGATGATTTGATCCACATTCACCACCAGATTGCGGTGGCTGAGCATGACGCCCTTTGGCAACCCGGTGGTGCCCGACGAATAGGGCAGCACAAGGATATGACGGTCCAGATCAACAGGGGCTTGCGCGGTCAAAGCGGCATCCATGATATCATCAAGCGAGGCAAACCTATCCGCCTGTCCGATCACCACAATTTCGCGCACGGCTGTGCCTGCAACAGCGACTTCTGCTATGGCCAAAAACGCCGGGATCGTGATCAGCAAGGTCGCCTTCGCATCCTTCAACTGATGGGCCACTTCGGGGGCGGTGTAGGTTGGGTTGATGGTAGTGATGGTGCCCCCGGCGTAGCCCACTGCATGAAAGGCGGTCGCAAAATCCGGCATGTTGGGGGCCATGATCGCCACCACCTGCCCCGCGCCAAAGCCGCGCGCGGTCAACCCGCCAGCCAGCCGTTCAATTCGGTCGCGCAAGCCGGCCCCGGTCATCTGCGCGCCACTTGGCCCGTCGATCAGCACCACCGCCGAAGGATCACGCGCCAGCCCGTCAAACAAACATTCCGTAATTGACACATCACGCAGAGGAATATCCGCAAGCGGGCTATGATAGATGGACATGGTGGCACCCCTCCCAAGGTTTGGGAAAGGCTAGCAGGCTGTCATCGTTCTGTAACCCGTAAATTACGCCGCAGGCATCCGCGCTTCGGCCATGCCAGCGTACCAACTGGACCCAAACGGAATTGCACTGTCATCAAAGTTATAGGCCGGGTGATGCACCATCGCGGTGTCGCCATTGCCAAGGAAGATATAGGCGCCGGGGCGTTCGTTCAGCATATAACTGAAATCCTCGGCCCCCATCAGAGGTGGGGTGTTGATGTCGACATGGCCAGAAATGCTGCGCGCCACATCGGCGGCAAAGACCGTGTTTTCGTCGGCATTCACCGTTACAGGATACCCACGCTGATAATTCACTTCGGCCACAGCACCCAGTGCCGTTGCTGTGCCACTGGCAATTTCCGTAATCCGCCGTTCGACGAAATCCTGCACCGCTGGGTCCATCGTCCGCGCCGTGCCGCGCATCTTCACAACTTGCGGGATGACGTTATGCGCGGTTGAGTCCGTCGCGACCGTGCAGACCGACACAACCACTTGCTTGAGCGGGTCCACCCCGCGCGAGGCGATGGTCTGCAGCGCCACGATGATATGGGCGGCCACAACCGTGGTATCAATGCAGTCATGCGGCTTTGCGGCATGACCGCCCTTGCCGGTGACCACAATATCAAACTGATCCGCCGCCGCCATCATCGCCCCGGGCCTAATGGCAAAATGCCCCACGGGAATACCCGGCATATTGTGCATGCCGTAGACTTCCTGAATGCCCCAACGGGTGATCATACCGTCCTGCACCATTTCCCGCCCACCACCGCCGCCTTCTTCGGCGGGCTGGAAAATCAGCACCACGCGGCCATCAAAATTCCGCGTCTCTGACAGGTATTTTGCCGCCCCAAGCAGCATGGCCGTATGCCCGTCATGTCCGCACGCATGCATCTTGCCGTGAGTTTTGGAGGCATAGTCCACCCCCGTCGCCTCGATGATCGGCAGCGCGTCCATATCGGCGCGCAGACCCACCACGCGGCCACCGGTATCAGTTTTGCCATGGATCACACCCACAACCCCGGTGCGGCCAATGCCCTCCACCACCTCGTCACAGCCAAAAGATCGCAGCAAATCCCCCACTTTGCCCGCCGTGCGCTGCACGTCGAACAACAGTTCGGGATGTTCGTGAAAATCCCGCCGCCACGCGGTGATTTCGGGAAGCAAATCGGCGAAACGGTTCTTGACGGGCATGGTACGGGCTCCTTGGGGTTTGGGCCAGCGTGATCCTATCGGGGTGGTTGTTCAAGGGGTCGCGAGATGCGAGGTGTCCAAGGCGCTGTCCAACCAAAGTTTTCCATCAGCATAACCGCCTCGCACCAACCTACCCGGTTCACGCACCAGCGCATGGGTATCGGCCCAATCGCGGTAGCGGTCATTGGTCACGATCTGGGCCCCGGCATCTGCAGCGGCGGCCAGTATGATCGGGTCGGCTGGTGACCCCTTGTCCACCACCATCACCCTGTCTTCAGGCAGGCCCAACAACCGGCCCATGGCACGGTGGTGTTGATAGCGCCCGGTCAGGATGTGCCCTGCATTGGCATCGAACACGACACCGGGGCTATAGCCGCGCTGCGTCAAATGCGTAACCACGTCGCGCAAAGTGCCAATTTGCGGTGTGCCGTCTTTCCAATGCATGACGTTGGATCCATCCACGACAATCGGTTTGCCTTGCGCAGGGGCACGCCTTTCACGCCGCAGAAAGCCCCGCAACAACAGCCAAAGGCTGGCCACTGCGCAAGGTCCAGCGACCAAGGCCAAGTTCTGCCAACCCGGCAACAAGCTTGCGGCAAAGAAGCCGAGCAGCGAACAAAGAAATAAAACAAATGGCACAATCATGAGGCGAGTTTAGCAAACACTTGGACGCTGCCAAGCCCCAAAACTTCATCATTGGACGGAATCGCCGGAACGGTCGCCCCTACCCAAACCGCCGCTGTGCCTCCAACGCCAGCCCCGTTCCTACTGACCCAAGCATATCGCCTGTGGCAATCGGCACGCCCGGCAGCACCTGCCCCACACAGTCGCGCAAAACGGGCAGGCCGCTGGAACCGCCTGTCATGAACACCGTGCCGATATCACCAGCCCGCAACCCCGCCTGCGCCAGCAAGCTTTGCAACGTGGTGGCGATGCGCGCCATCGGCGCGGCGACGGCTTCGTCAAAGCGTACGCGGGTCGCCAGCGGGTTTGGGCCGCCAGTGAAATTCGACAGGGCGATGCGGGCCACGTCTGCCCCGGTCAATGTGATCTTGGCCTCTTCCACTGCCATCGCCAGCGAATGACCCGTGCGGGCGGTGACGACCTTGATCAACCGGTCGATCAATTCCGGGCGATCCGCGACATGGCGCAGTGCCTTGAGGTCGGTCATGGTCTGGCCGGTATACAGCATGTTGATGCGGTGCCATGTTGCCAGATCAAGAAAGTAATGCCGTGGCATCAGTCCCTTGCCACCACCCGTAGGCGACAGATAGCCCAGATGCGGCATCACGTCCGACAGGCTTAACAAGCGGTCAAAATCAGTGCCGCCAACACGGATACCGTCATTGGCCAGAATATCAGCCTGACGGTCGGCTTGCTTGGCACGTTCCGGCGACACCCGCACGATGGAAAAATCCGACGTGCCGCCACCGATATCAACGATCAGCACAAGCTCCTCGCGCGCTATCCCCGCCTCATACTGCATGGCGGCGGCAATGGGTTCGTATTGAAACGCGATCTCGGTAAATCCGGTGGCGCGGGCAATATCGCCCAAGATCGTCTGCGCTGCAGCATTCCCTGCCACATCATCATCAATAAAATGCACCGGGCGGCCCAGCACGACTGAGGTAATCCCGCCGCCAGTCTGGGTGTCCAGCTGCGCTTTCATATGCCCAAAGAACCGCGCCAGAATATCTTTGAAGCTGATGGCCCGGCTGCCGACCCGCGTTTTGTCGTTGATCAAGTTTGACCCGAGAGTGCTTTTCAGCCCCCGCATCAGACGGCCATCATCGCCGCGCAAATAGGCCGCGATGGCCGCCCGGCCAAATTCGGGTGCAGCGCCGTCGCTTTCCCAGAATACGGCAGAGGGTAGCGTGACATGATCGCCTTCCAGTGACAACAAGCGCGCGCCGCTTGCGTCTGCAATAGCCACAGTCGAATTCGACGTGCCAAAATCTATCCCGCAAGACCGTACAGACATGCGCCAAACCCTAGTTGCAAAGCGCGCCTGCTACCCCGCCAAAATGCGGCTGTAAACTGCTAGAGTGACGGCCCGGGTGTGATTTTCGATCCATCACTGAACCGCGACAACCGGAACCGCTTCAGATCATGGCCGGGATCATTCCCAAGCACCAGATCAGCCACCACGCGACCCACGCCGGGGCCAATGCCAAAGCCATGCCCGCTCATCCCCGTGGCGATGACGAGGCCTGGAATGGCGGCGGCATGGTCGATCACCGGCACGATATCGGGCATGGTGTCGATCATGCCTGCCCAGATGCTGCGCAGTTTTGGGCGGCCAAGACCCGGAAAAGCCTTTGCAAAACTGGCTTGCACCCGACCAATGGTTTTCATGTTCGGCTTTGGGTTCAGCACCCGCATCCGTTCAAACGGCGTGATCTCATCCGCCGCCCAGCGACGCTTGGTGCCCCAAGCATCGGGAAATCCGGAGGGTGCGGCGGCGTGAAAATGCGTTGATCCGAAATCTTTCATCAGAGTCGGCAAGTAGGTAACTGCCGACGAGAACGCATTCGGACCGATGAAAAAATCATGATCCATGCCCGGTGCAATGGTGTATCCCCCATCGGCGCGCCTGCGGAAGGCAAATGCGTCATCCGCCGCGTTTCCGGCAAACACATCGGGCATAGGTTCTGTTGCAGCAACCGACCCTGCAACCAAGAGCTGCGGGAAAGTTACGCCATGGGCTGTGGCAAACAGGCGTGACCATGCACCGCCCGCCAACACCACATGGCTGCACGCAATGCGCCCCGCTTCGGTCATCACGCCCGCGATCCGGCCTGCCGCTATCTCCAACGCACGCACCGCGCAATTTTCCACTATCACAGCGCCCCGCGCTACCGCGCCCTTGGCTAACATCGGCACCGCTACCCAAGGTTCGGCCCGCCCGTCCGACGGCGTGACAAGCCCGCCCTGCCACAGGTCTACAGCCCCGCGAAGCCGCGCCAAAACCTGCGCCTTACTCAGCATCATGGTATCCAGCCCATGACTTTGAGCATAGGGCAGCCATGCAGAAAATCCCGCCATTTCAGCCTCGGTCTTGGCCAGATACAGCGCCCCTTCCTGCCGAAACCCCAAGCCATCGCCAAATTCCTGCGCAAGGCTTTTCCAGATACGCATCGCTTCTACCATGATCGGCAGTTCCGCCGGATCGCGGCCCTGCTGGCGCACCCAACCCCAGTTGCGGCTGCT
>JANNSG010000101.1:0-6327 GCA_031402355.1 Pseudorhodobacter sp.
CCAAAGAAAGGGCCAGTAGGTCGTTGACAGCGCCAATCGCAACCGATGCCCCGTTGCCAGACTGTAGGCCATCTGGTCCAGAACCAGTTCAATTTCAAACGGCTGGCCCACAGGAACAGCCGTCGGATGTTCCATGCTGTCGCGATGCCGCAGATTCAACATGCCATGACAGATCCGCACCGAAGCCCCATCCGGTGCCACATCGCAAAGCCGCGCCGCCAAAAAGGCAAACGGCGTGTCGCAAGTCAACCTCAACCGCACCCGCGCCGCCCCGAAAAGGCTCAGACCAACCTCCAGCGCCGCGCTATCGAAACACACTGACATCGCATCGTCCGGCGCCTGATCGCCTGGCATTTCCGCATTCAGACCCATCGGGAAGAACTCTCCCGAATGCAGCCCCAGATGTTGTGGCGTGTTTACCGAAACCACCAGCGCGCCACCGTCCCCACCCAGCAAACCACCCGCTGACAACGCCATCACCTGACGCGACACCCGCGGCGACGGCCAGTCTGCCTCTGCCACCCACTGCCCCGCCCGATACGCCACTGACGCGTCCGGCGGCTCAGACTGCAGCATATAGCCGCGCATCGCCGGGTCATCTTCGGCCCCGTTCGCGATGCCCTTCAACCATCTGTCCCACCACCGCACTGCCAGTTGCAAGAACCCGATGCTTGGCCCGGGCGTTGCCGAATGCGGATATTGATGCACCCACGGCCCGACAATCCCCTTCACCGGAGCATCAAGATTTTCGACCAGATGCGCCACCGTGTTCATATAGTTGTCGGCCCAACCGCCAAATGACAACACCGCAGCCTTGATCGCCGCGAAGTCCTCGCAAACCGACCCGTGCTTCCAATAGCTGTCTCGGCTTTGATGCGCGGCCCAAACCGGAGCCAGGAAAGGCTCTGCGTCCAGCCGCTGCAGCCAGTCTTCACGCCAGTTCTTGCGCAGATCAGGGTCAGCCGGGCGTGAGGAGTAAGACAACATCACCGCCCCCCAGCCCAGATTTTCACCCAGCAGACAACCGCCCTTGAAATGCACGTCATCGGCAAACCGGTCGACGGTTGAACAGACCGTGATCACCGCTTTCAACGCCGCAGGCTGAAGCGCCGCGGTTTGCAGGCAGTTGAACCCACCCCAGCTTTTGCCCATCATCCCCACGCTGCCGGTGCACCAGGGCTGGGCCGCCAGCCAGGCGATCACATCGCAGGCATCTTGCAACTCCTGCGGCGTGTATTCATCAGCCATCAAGCCTTCGCTGTCGCCGTTGCCACGCATATCCACCCGGACGCAGGCATAGCCATGACCTGCCACGTAAGGGTGCATCATCTCATCGCGCGGCGTCGTGCCATCGCGCTTTCGGTAGGGAATGTATTCCAACACCGCAGGCACCCGGTTTGTCATCGCATCCGCTGGCATCCAAACCCGCGCTGAGAGCCTACAGCCATCCGGCATCACGATCCCCATATCGGGATCATCCACGATGGCCTTCGGAAAGTCTGTCACAACGCGCATTGCCAAATCCCCATCCTGCCGCTTTCATCTGTTCTCAAATATCCTCGCCGAAGGCTTCACCATATCCGCCACAAAACGTCGTATTGGGAACAGACCCTGCCCAGGTGCCAAAAGACTGTCGTTCTGCATAACGGAGGCCAAAATGACCGAACCCAACATCCTGATCCTGATGGTGGATCAACTGACCGGCACCCTGTTTGAAGACGGCCCCGCCGATTTCCTGCATGTCCCCCACTTGCGCAAACTGGCTGCCAAATCCGTCCGCTTTGCCAATACCTATACCGCCAGCCCGCTTTGCGCCCCGGCCCGCGCCTCATTCATGTCTGGCCAATTGCCGTCTCGCACTCGCGTCTATGATAATGCCGCCGAATTCGCATCGGACATCCCAACCTACGCCCACCACCTGCGCCGCGCCGGCTATCAAACCTGCCTTGTTGGCAAGATGCACTTCGTCGGCCCCGATCAGATGCACGGGTTTGAGCAACGTTTGACCACTGACATTTACCCTGCCGATTTCGGATGGACGCCGGATTACCGCAAACCCGGACAGCGCATAGATTGGTGGTATCACAACCTCAGCTCCGTTACCGGCGCAGGCGTAGCCGAAATCACCAACCAGCTGGAATATGACGATGACGTCGCCCACCAATCGGTGCAGAAAATCTATGACCTCTCACGCGGAGAAGACCCCCGCCCGTGGTGCCTGACCGCCAGTTTCACCCACCCGCATGATCCTTTTGTGGCCCGTAAGAAATACTGGGATCTTTATGAGGGTCACCCCGAACTGACCCCACCCCCCGCAATCCCCTATGCCGACCAGGACCCCCATTCCAAACGCCTGATGGATGCCTGCGATCACACCGCGTTTGATCTGACCCCTGATCAAATACGCCGCTCCCGCCAAGCCTATTTCGCCAATATTTCCTACATCGACGAAAAGATCGGCGAGATTTTGTCCGCTCTGGACGCAACACGGCAAGAAGCCATCATCCTTTTCGTCTCCGACCACGGCGAAATGCTGGGCCGTCGCGGCCTGTGGTTCAAAATGAACTTCTTCGAAGGCGCCGCCCGCGTCCCCCTCATGATCTACGCCCCCGGATTGGCACCCCAGACCATCATCACCCCGGTCAGCACAATCGACGTCACCCCAACCCTGTGCGATTTGGCGGGCATTTCCATGGCCGAAGTCATGCCATGGACCGATGGCCAAAGCCTCGTCCCGCTGGCCAATGCTTCGCCACGCGACACCTCCGTCGCCATGGAATACGCGGCCGAGGGCAGCATTACCCCAATGGTCGCCCTGCGTCTGGAAGACTGGAAATACATTCACTGCCCCGCCGATCCCGATCAGCTTTTCAACGTCGCGCTGGATCCGCAGGAATCGCAAAACCGCGTCGATGATCCTGCCGCCGTCGATATCCTCGCCTGGTTCAGGGCCGACGCCTTCGCCCGCTGGAACCTGCCCGCCTTCGACGCCGCCGTGCGTGAAAGTCAGGCGCGCCGCTGGGTGGTCTATCAGGCCCTGCGCAACGGCGCCTACTACCCCTGGGATCATCAGCCTTTGCGCGCCGCCTCTGACCGCTACATGCGCAACCACATGGATCTGAATGTGCTTGAGGAAAACAAGCGGTATCCCAGGGGGGAGTGATGGCAGCTTGGCCCCGATGCCTGCAGCGCGAGTATTTAAGCGAAAAGAAAGCCGCAAGGATCAGCGCGCGTCGGCCAGCACCATCTGCGCGCCCTTCCACCCCACCATGATCGCGGGCGCATTGGTATTGCCGGCAATCAGGTTCGGAAACACGCTTGCATCTATCACCCGCAGCCCCGCCACGCCGTGCACCCGCAAGCGCGGATCAACCACAGAGGTCGCAGCCTCCGGCCCCATCTTGCAGGTGCAACTGGGGTGATAAACCGTTCCCGACCTCGCCCTGATATCGGCGATCATCGCCTCATCGCTGTCACATTCCGGGCCCGGCCGCAATTCCTCGGCAATGACCCGGGCCATCGACGGCTGGCGCGCCAGCTTGCGGACAAACTTGACCGCCAAAAGCATCTCTTCCACATCGTGATTGGTCGAAAATGCGTTCGCCACGATCTTCGGATATGCCAGCGGATCACCACTCGATATCCGGATATGTCCCCGGCTGGTCGGCCTGCAGTTCGATAGCCCCAAAGACAGCCCCGAAAACGGATCCGGCGTCAGCAGCGGGCGCTCGCCGTTCCTTGGCATAAGCGTCGAAAACGCCTGCATATACAACTGCATGTTCGGGCGATCCAGATCAGGTGAGGTTCGGAAGAACCCGCCGCCATGGTTGATCGACTTTGCCAACGGCCCGCCGCCGCCCAGCACATACTGCATCCCGGCGCGCAGCTTGCCCCACCAGGGGCGCAACTCGTCATTATAGGTCGGCACTTTCATCCGGTAGGTATAATTCAGCCCCTGATGATCGGTCAGATGATCACCCACGTTTCCGTTCTCTACGGCAACCGAAATCCCCAACCCTTGCAACAAAGCCCCCTGCCCGATGCCCGATAGCTGCAACAGCTGCGGCGAATTGATCGCCCCGCCCGCCAAAATAACCTCTGCCCCGGCGCGCAAAACCACCCGCTCGCCGCCCCGCAGATATTCCACCCCAACGGCGCGGCCCGCTTCAATCACCACCCGTGTCACCTGCGCATGGGTTATCACCCGCAGATTTGACCGGCTCCGTGAGGGGTGCAAAAACGCCCGCGCCGCCGAATTGCGCCGCGCACCCTTGATCGTCATCTGATAGGGACCGGCTCCTTCCTGTTCAGCCCCGTTGAAATCGGCGTTGAACGGCAAGCCCGCCTCGGCGCAAGCCGCCACGTAGTTGTCTACCAAAGGATGCAGTCCCGTAGCGTTGGCCGACACAAACAAAGGCCCGCCCGCCCCGCGATACGCATCACCACCCGCCTCGGTATCCTCAATCTCACGGTAGGCGCGCAGCACGTCGGCCCAGCCCCATCCCGGATTGCCCGCCGCTTCCCATTCCTCGTAGTCCGCCGCATGCCCCCGGGTATATACCATCGCATTGATCGACGATGATCCGCCCAGGATCTTGCCGCGCGGCCAATGATCCCGGTTTCCCGCCAACCCGGGGTCTGGTTCGGTTTTGTAAAGCCAATTCACCGCCGGGTCGTAGAACAACTTGCCGTAACCCAACGGCAGTTGCACATAAAACCGCGCATCGGTTCCGCCCGCTTCTATCACCGTTACCCGGTGCTTGCCCGATTTGGTCAAACGCTCGGCCAGCACACAGCCCGCCGATCCTGCACCCACAATGATGTAATCAGTGTCCATCAGAGTCCTCAAACCCGCGTCCGGGCGCGCCAGCTTTAACGGAAGTTTGGGCGAAACCATAGGCCGGAAGCGACGTAGAAATGTCGATTTTGAGGGGGTTGTGCCTGCACCTATTCTAACGAATTTTCAGTATGTCCAATAAATGCGGACCACATTACCCATAATGCGTTGCGCACTGAAATGTGCCCGCCTATGATTTCCGCCTACGGACGAGTGCCGAACCGGGTGTCGGTCCGCTGAATTTGGACCATCGCCAAATGGAAGTTGACCGCCCTCAACGAAAACTGTCCGCGATCATGGCTGCCGACGTCGTCGGCTATTCCCGTATGATGCACGCCGACGAGGAAGGAACCCTCACCAACCTCAACGGTCACATGAAGCAGCACGTCGGTCCGGTCATAAACAGCCATCGGGGTCGCATCGTGAAGAACCTCGGCGACGGTTTCTTGGCAACCTTTCCAAGCCTCGTGGATGCGTTGCGATGCGCCGTCGAGTTGCAAGCCGGAATGGCACATCGCAACGCAAAAATTGCAGTCGAAAAGCAATTGATCTTTAGAATCGGCATCAACGTTGGCGACGTAATAGAGCAGGATGGCGACGTCTTCGGCGACGGCGTGAACATTGCTTCGCGGCTTGAGGCATTGTCAGAACCGGGCGGAATTTGCATCTCTGAGAGGGCTCAAGAAGACGCAAAAGGCAAAGTAGATTTGGATTTTGAGGCAATTGGCGAACAGCGTCTGAAGAACATCGGGCGGCCCATTCGCGCTTTTCGCGTCAGGCCGGCAAGGGCCGCGGCCGCGGAACCGTTGGCAACGCCGCTGTCTCTGCTGTCAGTTGCCGTGCTGCCGTTCGACAATCTAAGCGGCGATGCAGAGCAAGGCTATTTCGCCGATGGTATCGTTGAAGACATTATCACCCGGCTCAGCCACTTCAAAACCTTTGCTGTTGTTGCCCGAAATTCGTCGTTTGTCTACCGGGGTCGAAACACCGACCTGCGCGAAGTAGCCAAGGACTTGGGTGTCCGATACCTGCTGGAAGGCAGTGTTCGACGATCTGGAGATCGGCTAAGGGTGACAGTACAATTGATCGAGGGCGAAAATGGTGCCCATCTTTGGGCACAGAATTTCGATGGCCAGGTCGCGGACGTTTTCGACGTTCAAGACCGCATCACCGAAATGGTCGTCTCTATCGTCGAACCAAGAATCAAGCGGGCCGAGATCGAAAGATCCCGACGCAAGCGCCCAGACAGCCTGGACGCTTATGATCTGTATTTGCAGGCTCTGCCGAACGTTTACTCGATGCTTCCATCGGAAAATGAAAAGGCAATCCATCTTCTGAACCGAGCCGTAGAACTTGATCCCGGTTTCGCTTTGGCCTTCGCAACCGCGGGGCTGGCTTACCTGTCGCGGATTGCCACACAACTTGAGGGGGCCAAGGAAGGCGACGTTGAAATCTGCGTCGGGCACGCGCGTTCCGCTCTCGCGACCGGG
>JANNSG010000102.1:0-9534 GCA_031402355.1 Pseudorhodobacter sp.
GATCCCGGCCAGTCTGCAGGTTTCGGTGTCGGTGTCGGCTTGGAAGATGTCCATGAATGCCTGCAGGTCGATGCCTTGCGCGCGGCAGATGTTCGCCGCGTGGGCGACGCCGATGAACTGCACAAAGGACATGGTCAGCCAGGCAAAGTCCAATCCGGCTGCGGCGCCGACCCGTTGACCGACATGCCGCACCCGACCCGCCAGGCAGGTCAGGAACGGTTTCGCGACTTCCCATGCCGCCGGGTCCCCAGAAATCAGAATGTCCCCGGTCGTCGAGCCGATGTCATTCGGGCCGGCCAGAATCGCGCCATCAAGGTAGCCGGCGCCCTGCGCTTCGACCCAGGCCGAAAGCTGCTCAGCCTCGCGCGGGGTTCCGGTGGTCAGGCTTACCACGGCTCGCCCGGCAAGGTGGCCCGCCTTGCCTTCCGGCCCCAGCAGCGCGCGGGTAGAGGCATAGTTGTCGATGCAGATCAACACGACCGGACTGGCGGCCACGGCTTCGGCGAAAGATCGGGCTTCCTGCGCGCCCAAACCCACATGAGCCGTTGCCTTGCCGGGGGAACGGTTCCACACAGTGACACCATGCCCGGCTGCCAGCAAAGCCCGCGCAAGCGCCGACCCCATCAAACCCAATCCGATGCAGGTAACTTCGGTCATAGGCGCACTCCCTAGTGGCTTTGCAAGCTGTGACTTTGTCTTTGGCGCTCCTACTACCAAGTCATAGCGCGGTTCCGGGGTGGTTTCCAAGACCACATAGAACTGCCATTCATCACGGCATCACCCACAGGTTTTGCGGGGGTAGGTTGATCTGAATTACCTGCCCGGGCGCTATGCCCTCGGCCAGATCGGGGCCAAGCACAGCCGCAAGATCCGCGTCGCCCGCCCGCAGTTTCAACCGGGTCTGGGTGCCAAGATAGGTGCAGTCGGTCACCAATGCGGTCAGCGTATTGAACGTGGCTGGTCCGATGCGGATCGCCTCGGGGCGGATGGTCAGAGTGCCCGGACCCTGCATCGTCCCTTCGGTCAGGATCAGCGGCCCCAGCGCCGATTTGAACACCAAACCTTGTGCCGTGCCGTGCTGAAAGTTCTGCCCGCCAAAAAATCGGGCCACGTCTTGGCTTGCGGGGCGTTTGTAGAACTGATCGGCGCGGTCATACTGGCGCACTTGCCCATCGAGGATCACAGCGACGCGGTCGGCCAGAAGACCCTTGCGGTGAACATCCTGCATCGTGGGTCGCAGGGTCCGCTGCATCTCTTGATCGACAGCACCGGGATCAAGGTCGAGGGCGAAGGCGAGTGGACTGAGGAGGGTCAGCAAACAGTCCGGGGGACTGTTTGCCCGACGAAGGCGCAAGCACGGTGGAGCAAAACGCCGCGTCTGGCGCAAGGTCCACCTCGGGATCGATAAGCAAACGTTGGAGATCAGGGCGGTCGAGGTCACCAGCAGCGACATAGGCGACGTCGAGCCGGCAAGCGCCACCGGTTCGAGCGAACCGGCGAGGCATGTTGCCTGAGTTACTCGGCCAGATCCCGCCCGATCAGGAGATCGCCAGCGTCACCGCCGACGGGGCCTATGACACGCGCAAATGCCACGACGCCATCGCCGAACGCGGTGCCCAAGCCGTCATCCCACCGCGCAAGAATGCAAAACCCTGGAAGGCGGTCACCGCAGGCGCAGTCGCGCGCAACGAGGCCCTGCGGGCATCGAAATACCTCGGCCGCGCGCTTTGGCGACGATGGAGCGGCTATCACCGCCGAAGTCGTGCAGAGACGAAAATGCAGTGCGTCAAACTGCTGGGTCAGCGCCTCATGGCGCGCGACTTCGACCGCCAGGTCGCGGAGTTCCAGGTTCGTGTCGCCGTCCTGAACGGCTACACCGCCCTCGGCATCCCCGTCACGAAGGTCGCAGGATAGGTCTGTCCGGGGATAGGGAAAGTCCGGCCGTCAGCCGATTTGTGCAACAGAGCCGGCTAGCGCAGTCAGACGCCTGCAACGGGGCAGAACTGCGTCAGACCAACCTTGCTCCCTCCACCGCCGCCCTGACAAAATCCGAGAAGAGCGGATGCGGCGAAAAGGGTTTGCTTTTCAATTCAGGATGAAACTGCACGCCGATGAACCAGGGATGATCTTTGACTTCGACGATTTCGGGTAGCTTCCCATCGGGCGACATTCCCGAAAACACCATCCCGCAGTTTTCCAGCTGTGCGATATATCTGGCGTCAACCTCATACCGATGGCGGTGGCGTTCTTCGATTTCCAGCCCGCCGTAAACCCGGGCGACTGCCGAGCCGGATTTCAGGATGGCGGTGTAGGCACCAAGGCGCATGGAGCCGCCTTTGTCATCGCCCAGTTTGCGCGCGACGATGTGGTTGCCCTGCACCCATTCTTTCAGGTGATAGACCACCGGCGTGAAGCGTTTGTGGCCGATCTCGTGGTCAAACTCTTCCGACCCGGCGTCGGGCATGTTGGCCAAGTTGCGCGAGGCTTCGATGACCGCCATCTGCATACCCAGACAAATGCCAAGGTAGGGCACTTTGCGTTCGCGGGCGAATTGGGCGGCGCGGATCATACCTTCAGTGCCGCGTTCGCCAAAGCCGCCCGGTACAAGGATGGCGTCGAAGTCTTCCAGATATGGCGCAGGATCTTCGCGTTCGAAGATTTCACTATCGACCCATTCGGCTTTGACGCGGGTTCGGTTGGCCATGCCGCCATGGGTAAGCGCCTCTGCAATCGACTTATAGGCATCTTCCAACTGGGTGTATTTGCCGACCACAGCCACGCGGACCTCGCCTTCGGCATGGGTCAGACGGTCCATCACATCGGTCCAGCGGTCAAGGTTGGGGCGCGGTGCGGGGCTGATCTGGAAGGCATCCAGCACAGCGGTATCAAGGCCCGCCCTGTGATAGGCAAGCGGGGCCTCATAGATGGTTTTCAGATCATAGGCGGCGATGACGGCGTTCTTGCGGACGTTGCAGAAGAGCGCGATTTTCTCCATCTCTTTGTCCGGGATCTGGTGTTCGGAGCGCAGCAGCAACACGTCCGGGGCAAGGCCGATGCTTTGCAGGGCTTTGACCGAATGCTGGGTGGGTTTGGTTTTCAGTTCACCCGACGCCGCCAGATAGGGCAGCAGGGTCAGGTGCATCAGAATGCATTGACCGCGCGGGCGTTCGTGGATGAATTGGCGGATCGCCTCGAAAAACGGCAGGCCTTCGATATCGCCGACGGTGCCGCCGATTTCACACAGCATGAAATCAACCTCCGTCTCGCCGATGCGCAGGAAATCTTTGATTTCATTGGTGACGTGGGGGATAACTTGGATGGTTTTGCCAAGGTAATCGCCGCGACGTTCCTTTTCCAGCACGGTGGAATAGATGCGGCCTGACGATACGGAATCCGTTTTGCGGGCAGAAACGCCGGTGAAGCGTTCATAATGCCCCAAGTCCAGGTCGGTTTCCGCGCCATCGTCGGTTACGAACACCTCGCCATGTTCGAACGGCGACATCGTGCCGGGGTCGACGTTCAGGTAGGGGTCAAGTTTACGCAGGCGCACGGTGAAGCCTCGGGCCTGCAAAAGTGCGCCCAATGCGGCTGAGGCGAGACCTTTTCCAAGCGATGACACCACGCCGCCGGTGATAAAGATATAGCGCGCCATGGTGGGACTCCCGTGTTCAAAAAGGGCAGCGACTGGGCATCAAGAATCGCTGCATCACGGGACCGGAGATATAAGCGATCCCGACCATAAGCGCAACAGGACCGCTAAATGCTGTCGTAACGAAGGTTGAGTTGTCTAAGGCTTGTAGCGCCGGTTCCGCGAGCGGCGGATCAATCGGCGCGTGGCGGTGTTGCCGGTGCGTCCGTGGGTGCGGGCGGCAAAAGGTCGGTCCCGGTGCCCAGCGGGTTTTGCGCGTCGTCAGGGGCGGGAACTGTACCGCCGATCTGGTCGATCACCGAAGAATTGGAGGCTTTGCTTGCCGCGATGATGGTTAACGCGATCGAAGTCGAGATGAAGGCCGCCGCCAGAACCCAAGTGACTTTGGCCAAAGGCGAGGTGATGCCGCGCCCTGATGTTGCGTTGCCGCCGCCGCCGCCCATGCCCAGACCACCACCTTCAGAGCGTTGCAACAGCACCAATCCTATCAAGATCAGGGCCAAGATCAGGTGGATGGACAGAACGACATTTTCCATGGGCGCAGTGGTTCCTCAAGCTTTGCGCTTATCTAGGCGGATGTGTCGGTGTCCGCAAGCCCCGGGGTCGTTTGAACGGGGGGCCGGGGCGCAAGGGCGCAGTCAGGTTTAACTTTCCACCTCGTCGACGGTCGCCTGACCGGACAGGCGCTGGCGCAGGATCGACCAGGACAGGCCAATCCCGAGGATCAGCGACAGCGCAAAGATGCCAAGCCAGACGGTCAGGTTGGTGTTGCCAAGGGCAAGGACGCCCCAATCGATCAGCACCCAGATGACGGCAGCGAACAGGGCGCCGATGATCAGCATGCCGAACGCGCCAAGTGACCGGAAAGTGGCACCGACGTAGATGATATAGCCCACGCCAAGCAGCAGCCCCAGAAGTGTGGTCAGCGGCATCTGGGCTTGCCAATTGGTTTGTGCCCAACGGACGAAATTGTACTGTGTCGGGTTGAAGGTGGCGGCAAGCAGAAGGAAAGCGCCCAACCAGCGAAGAAGAATGCCCATGATATGCCCCGCATTAGTTTGTTTGCCGCCCCTTGGTGCCAAAGGCGGGCGCTTCTGTCCAGCAGCAAGGCCGCCGGGCGTTCGGAACGGGCGGCGTGGGCCGTCGCTATTCCGGTCTGTCGCAAACTGCGGACAATTTGTTGCCATCGGGGTCGCGGACATAGCAGGCATAGAAATTTTCGCTGTAGCGAAGTCCGGGCCCCCCTTCGTCGGTGCCGCCGGCAGCCAAAGCCGCTTTGTGAAAAGCATCGACTGCGGCGCGGTTGGCTGCGTCAAATGCCAGCATTGATCCGTTGCCCAACGTGGCAGGTGCCTGATCATAGGGCAGCGTCACCCAAAGGCGGACCACGTCCCCAGACTTTGGGCCATAGCCGATCTCGGTCTCGGTGTCCTGCAGGGGATGAATGGCAAGCGTGGCCAGCGTCGGGGTGTAGAAACGACGGGCGCGGGCCACGTCATTGGTGCCAAGGGTAGAATAAAGCAGCATGATGCGATCTCCGGTAACCCTAGCAACCCTACCCTTTCGGAGAGGTTTGGGGAAGGGCCCCTTCGCGCCGCAACAATTAGGTGTTTCGCAAGTCGGAGCGGGCGGCTATACGGCCTAGGGTTTTCTTCCATGAGCAAGGACAGAGCATGGCCAATGTGGTTGTCGTGGGCGCACAATGGGGCGACGAGGGCAAAGGCAAGATCGTGGATTGGCTGAGTGAGCGCGCCGATATCGTGGCGCGGTTTCAGGGCGGTCACAATGCGGGCCATACTTTGGTCATTGATGGCAAGGTTTACAAATTGTCGCTCTTGCCAAGCGGCATTGTGCGGGGCGGCAAGCTAAGCGTTATCGGCAATGGCGTGGTGGTCGACCCATGGCATCTGGTCATGGAAATTGAAAAGCTGCGTGGGCAGGGCGTTGATATAAATACGGAAAACCTGATATTGGCGGAAAACGCATCGCTGATCCTGCCGATCCACGGCGAGTTGGACAGGGCGCGGGAAGGCCAAATCGGGGTTGCCAAAATCGGCACAACGGGGCGCGGGATTGGGCCAGCCTATGAAGACAAGGTCGGGCGGCGGGCCATTCGGGTCGCCGATCTGGCCGATGACGAGACGCTGGTGACGCGGGTGGACCGTTTGCTGGGCCATCACAATGCGCTGCGCCGGGGCTTTGATATGGAGCCGGTTGACCGCGCGGCACTTCTGGCGCAATTGCGCGAGATTGCGCCACAGGTGCTGCCCTATGCCAAACCTGTTTGGAAAGTGCTGAACGAAGCGCGCCGCGCCGGCAAGCGGATCTTGTTCGAGGGCGCGCAGGGGGCGCTTCTGGATATCGACTTTGGGACCTATCCCTTTGTGACGTCAAGCAATGTGATTGCAGGGCAGGCAGCGACCGGCACTGGTCTTGGCCCGACGGCGATCGGTTTCGTGCTTGGCATTGTAAAGGCCTACACGACCCGCGTGGGCGAGGGCCCGTTCCCGGCAGAGCTGTTCGACGCGGACGGAGACCGGCTGGGTGAGCGGGGCCATGAGTTTGGCACGGTAACCGGGCGCAAACGGCGCTGCGGCTGGTTTGATGCGGTGCTGGTGCGCCAGACCTGCGCCACATCGGGAGTGTCGGGGATTGCGTTGACCAAGCTTGATGTGCTGGACGGTTTTCCCACTCTGAAAATTTGCGTAGGCTATGATCTGGACGGGGTTCGGCTGGATTATTTGCCAACGGCCGCAAACCATCAGGCCCGCTGCACCCCAATTTACGAAGAAATGGAAGGCTGGACACAAACCACCGCAGGTGCCCGGTCCTGGGCCGATCTGCCGGGGGCGGCCATTAAATATGTGCGACGTATTGAAGAATTGATTCAATGTCCCGTAGCCCTACTTTCGACATCACCGGAACGGGATGATACAATTCTGGTAACCGATCCGTTCGCTGATTGATGGCGTGGGTTGCGGTACCTGATGCTTGTCGTTTGCTGTCGCGCACTTCGCGTTGATCCTGATGATCAGACGACCCGCGGAAGTGAAGAAGTTTTGGAAAGGGAGCGGGTGATGAAGCTGAGCTACAAGGCAAGACGTGGCCTGTCCTTGTTGATCCTTTTGGTCGGGCTGCCGGTCTATATTGTTGTGGCGATCAGCGCGGTCAGCCTGCTTGACCGGCCACCTTTCTGGCTGGAATTGTTTGTCTACCTGGGTCTTGGCCTGCTTTGGGCGCTGCCGTTTCGGCATCTGTTTCGCGGTATCGGTCAACCAGACCCGGATGCACAAAAGGCAGGGGACGACCTGCCCCCTGCCTGATGCGGCAGCGTTTCGCGTCACCCGGCCAGGGTGCGCGCTTCTGCCAGATAGCGCGAACTTTCGGTCAGAATGAACTGACCGCGTTTGATTTTCTGGATGCGCCCTTCGCGCAGTAGCGTGCCGAATGTACGCAGGCCGTCTTCGCGGCTGTATTCGCTGTCTGATGACAAGGCGCCGATCTGGATCATCAATTGGGGGCGCGAGAAATGGGGCCGTTTTTCGAAACACACGGAATAGGCGGCGGCGGCTTCCAGAATTTCGGCCAGACTGTTGGCCCCAAGACGCTCGGTAAACTCTGCAAAGCCGCGTGTGTCGGAAAACAGGGCCGCGCTGGCTATGTCTTCCTCTTCTTCTTCCACTTCTGCCGGGACCTCAACCGCGAGGGCAGCAGATGTTACCCGGCGGGGGCGCACTGGCCCGCTTGCGGCGGGCTTGCCGGCCGCTGGCGCGTTAGGTACGGCCGACAGTTGCGTCGGGCTGTCACCGGGAACAGCGCGGGGGCGGTCAATGCGCTGGGCCGATACAAGTACCAATGGCGCAGGGCGCAAGGCTGGGCTGGCATCATCACTTTCAGCGGTCGGGGCCGGGCGCACAACCCGGGCGAGATCTTCGCGGTAAGGGTCAAGACGGGTGGTTTCGGCCTCTTTTGCGGATGACCCGCCTTTGGAAAACCGTTCCGCGACAGTTGCCGCGACGGCAGCCTTGAGATGCGCGATGGCCGACAGGCGGCGGCGATTTTCTGGCACGGCCATGACTTCGTTGGTCTGCTCGATCAGCCGCGAAACCGCAGCTTCACCCGCGATGTCCAGTTTCTGGCGGGCGTCGTCCTGCGAGCCTGTTTCGGTATCCGGGTCTTCTTCCGGCTTCACCACGGGATCCGCGATTTCGGCCTGCAAAGCGCGCAATTCACGGCGCAATTCGGCCTCGGCTTCGGCGGTCAGCGTTGCTTTTGCTGGACGGGTGTCTTGCGGGGGGGCAGATTCAACATCAAGAACGGCTTCGTCATCGGACGGGGCCTCATCGCGGCGCACCTTTATAACGCGGGCGCGGGCACGAAGGGCCTTTTCCGACGGACCGGTCGCGGCCAGAGGTTCGGCTTCATAAACGTCGTCAATTTCCTGAATGACCGGATCAATCTCTGCGACATCTGCTGTCTGTGCTTGATCATCGTCATCCCGGTCAGCACCGTGCAAGCGATCAGTCGCGGTATCGATGTCGGCGTCGGCGTCGGTTGCCAGAACTTCTGTCATGTCGTCGGCTGACGTTACCGGATCGTCCTCATGGCCGTCGGCTTCGCCAGACTGTGCCAGAACCTCTGCCTCGATCTCTGGCGCGTCCATTGCGGGCATGGCATCTGGCACACCGTCCAGTGCTTGCAGGTCTGCCGTGTCGTCATCGTCGAAATAATCTTCGTCAAAAGCGACGCGGTCAAGAACCGGTTCCTTTGCAACAGGGGCCGCGTCAGCGGGCAGGGTATCGTCAGTGTGAACGGGCGTCGTGGTCATCGCCAATGAAGCCAGCAGATCGTCATCTGCCGCATTCGAATTGGCATATCCGGCGTCGGTTTGAACGTCATCTGCGGCCAAGTCTTGCGCGTCATCTTCGGCGTCAGGGGCCGGGGCTTCGACGGCAAAATCATTGTCGTCCAGAGTATCGACAATCGCGAAATCGGCGCCAACAAATTCAGCGTCAGCGTCAGCGTCAGCGTCAGCGTCAGCGTCAGCGTCAGCCACCATGTCAAATGCAAGGTCCGGGTCGCGATCTGCGTCGATCTCGGCGTCGGCCTGAGGGGCAAGGATTAGCGACCGAGTTACGGCACTGGCCCCGAGATTTGCGGTTGCGTCGTCTTCGGGGTCAAATATGGCGACAACCGGGCCAGTCGTTGTCAGATCCTCAGCATGTTGATCTTCGGAATAATCTGCGAGAATCGGGGGGGCCGGGGAAAAGGACGCGGGCATCACTGGCTGCGGAGCCGCATTGGCAGCGACCGGCAGTTCAGCTGATTCCGCATGGGCAACAGCGGCGCGGATCCGCAAAAGTTTGGCCGCGACACCGTCCGGCATCGGCGTGGCTTGCAGAGCAGATGCGTTTGCCAGCGGCGGCGTTGGCGATGCAACGGCGGCAGGCTCCATAGCGTCGCCGGTCCGTAAAATAACGCCATTATCCTGAATTTTCGCCTCTACCCGGCGCTGAACTTCGCGTTCTGCGATCTTGTGCAGCATGGCGGCGTCGGGCGTTGGCGGCTCGGCGCCAAAGTATCGGTCTTCGGCAGCAAGATCTCGGAAATACTCTGCGATTGCCCGCATGGTGTTGAAAGGGTCGTCAAACCCCTCCAAAGTGCAGGAGAATGTGCCGTAGGAAACCGTTAAGATTTTACTTGCCCCGATCATCGGATGCTTGCCCTCTTGCCAACCGTTGGCTCTTCTTGACGCAACTCTTGTGCTAATCCATGGACAGACGGCGGTAATTTGAAGGATTGATTATGTTCACCGACCTAGAATCCCGCCTTAATTGAGAACAGTATCGGCATGAAAAAGGTGATTGTCCAATCACAGGATGCAG
>JANNSG010000103.1:0-40920 GCA_031402355.1 Pseudorhodobacter sp.
TGATGCCGGGACTTTGGTGGCGCCCGCGTCAGAAGCGGCAACGGCCACAGATGGAACCGCTGCGGCACCCGAAACGGGACTTGATGCGCCCAAGCCGTTGGTTGCTGCGCAAGACAGCCCTGACGCGGAATCCTTGCCGAAGGCAGAGCCCGTGGTGGAGGATGAAAAGATTGCTTTGCTCGTTCCGGGGCAATTGCCACTGCCGCAATCGGATACAGCCCCAACTCTCGCAGAAAATCCAGCGCCACCGGCAAAAGCTGAACCGGAGGAGGTGCTGCTGAAGCCGTTGCCAGAAGTTCTGCCAGTTCCGGAAACCCAACCGGCGACCAAACCACCCGAGCAGCTGTTGCCCGATCCGGCACTGGTGCAAGACGTCGATCCGGCGGTCGAACCGGAGGCAGCAGATACTTTGGCCCCTACGCCCGCCCTGACCGGAACGGTGGACGGTGTGACAATCGGGCGGCTGCCGCGCATAGGCGATCCGGCGCCTGCTACCGAGCCCAATCCCGAGGACCTGCCCGAGTCGGTGCCCGGAGTGGTGCGCGAGGTGGAGCCCGAGGTGGTGCCCGAGGTAGTGATTGACGGCGAACAAGATCTGCCGCCTTTGCAGAAATATGCGGGAGAATTCGAAAACCTGGACGCCAAACCGCTGTTTGCCATCATCTTGATAGACACTGGCGGGGCGGATCTCGACCGTGCGGCCCTTGCGGCAATGCCCTTTCCTGTGACCTTTGCGCTTGACCCTCTAGCCCCGAATGTGGCCGAGGCCAGCAAGATCTACCGGGATGCCGGGAAAGAAGTGATTATGGTGGCAACTGGTATTCCGCCGGGCGCAACTGCGGCGGATCTGGAAGTGACGTTTCAGGCCCATGCTGCAACCCTGCCAGAGGCAGTGGCAGTGATCGATACCGAATTCGGTGCGTTTCAGGCAGACCGCCCGCTGGCCACGCAAGTGATACCCATATTGAAGGCACAGGGGCGGGGCCTGATATCCTGGGATCGCGGCTTGAATGCAGCCGATCAAGTGGCGCGTCGTGACGGATTGCCGGCGGGAATGGTGTTTCGCAAACTGGACGGCAAGGGTGAAAACAAATCTGCCGTACGCCGCGCATTGGACCGCGCTGCCTTCAAGGCCGCACAGGATGGCCGGGTGATGGTGATCGGCCAGACCCTGCCCGAAACGGTTGCTGCCGTGATGGAATGGGCGGTTGAAGGGCGCGCGACATCTGTAGCACTTGCCCCTGTCTCGGCCAGTTTGACGACGCAGTAAGCGGCCTGGCTGCATTTGAACCCCAGCCTGATGGTCAGCGGTTGCCGCGCCTTGAAAACAGACCGGCGTCTTCTGCCGCGCGGCGAAGGGCGCGGGATTTGTTCAGAGTTTCTTGATACTCAGCTTCGGGGTCACTGTCGTAAACCACGCCACCACCCGCCTGAATATACAGCACTTCGTCCTTGAGCACAGCCGTGCGCAGAGCAATGCAAAAGTCCATCTCTCCATTGGCGGCAAAATAGCCCACGCCGCCACCGTAAACGCCGCGCTTTTCCGGCTCCAGCTCATCAATGATCTGCATCGCGCGGACTTTGGGTGCGCCCGATACTGTGCCGGCGGGCAGGCCCGCCAGCAAGGCCGACAGCGCGTCTTCGCCATCGGCGATTTGGCCCACCACGTTTGATACGATATGCATGACGTGGCTATAGCGTTCGATGATGAACTGTTCGGTCGGACGCACAGAGCCGATTTTCGACACCCGACCTGCATCGTTGCGACCAAGGTCCAGCAACATCAGATGTTCGGCAAGTTCCTTTTTGTCGGCCAGAAGATCGGCCTCAAGCGCGCGATCTTCTTCCTCGGTCGCCCCGCGTTTGCGGGTGCCTGCGATGGGGCGGATGGTAATTTCGCCCATCCGCAGGCGGACCAGAATTTCGGGGCTGGCCCCGATAACCTGAAAGCTGCCAAAGTTGAAAAAGAACATGAAGGGCGACGGGTTGGTGCGTCGCAAGCTACGGTACAGCGCGAAGGGTGGCTCGGCAAAAGTTTGCGACCAACGCTGACTTGGCACCACCTGAAAGATGTCGCCTGCACGGATGTAATCCTTGGCGCGCTCTACCGCTGCCTTGTAGCCGTCATGGGTGAAATTCGACAACATGTCGCCGATCGGGGCGGGTGCTCCGAAATCGCGTTCAGCCGGGGGTGCGCGGTCCAGATCGCGCAAACTGTCCATCACCCGCTCGCCCGCTTGCGCATAGGCGGCCCGGGCCGACAAGCCAGAGGCGACCCAGGCAGGGGCAACGATTGTCACCTCGCCCTTCACGCCGTCCAACACCGCCACAACGCTTGGGCGCATCAGAACGGCGTCGGGCAGGCCAAGCGGGTCTGGGTTCACGTCAGGCAGATGTTCGACGAGGCGGATCATGTCATAACCCAGATAACCAAACAGGCCCGCCGCAATGGCTGGAAGATCGCCCGGCATTTCGACGCGGCTTTCCTCGATCAGGGCGCGAAGCGTATCAAGCGGATGGCCTGCCATAGGTTGAAACGCGTCGGCATCAAATCGCGCACCACGGTTGATCCGCGATCCGGTGCCGTGGCACTGCCAGATCAGATCGGGCTTGAGCCCCACCACGGAAAAGCGGCCCCGCACCTCGCCGCCCGTTACGGATTCCAGCATGAATGTATCTGTGCGCGCGTCACCGAGTTTTAGCATCAGGGACACGGGTGTATCAAGATCGGCAGCGATGCGGGCATAGACAAGCTGGTTGCGACCAGCGTTCCAGCCGCGCGCAAAGTCTTCAAAGCTGGGGATCAAAGCCATTTCGGTCTGCTTTAGTTGAACTGGGCGTGAACGGCGTTGATGGCGTTTTGATCAAGCGTGATCCCCGACCTGGTGGTCAGTGCTGACGTGAAGGCGGCGAAGGCATCTTGCGAAATAGCTTGTTCGATCTGGGTGGACAGACTTGCCTTAAGGGCGGTTACCTCGGCCCCGGCCGTGGCGGCCGGGGTTACGGCGTCAAGCTGCACGACGCCCACAAAGTCAGCGCCTTCAATCACCTGTATCTCGCCTTCGGCCATCGTGAACACCTTTGTCATCATGCCCTCCGGCGCGCCTTCCATAAAGCCGGTGCGCGCCATGTCCGTAGCAACACTGACAATTCCATACGCGCCAAGCGAGGCCCCGGCTTCGGCCGCTGATTTCACCACCTTGGCCTGTTCCGACAAGGCTTTGGTCAGCGCATCTGCCGTCCAGGCAGCAGCAACGTCGTCTTTGGCTTTTGCAAACGGGACAGGTGTTGGTGGTACGATTGCGTCTAGTCGCAAGGCGACAAGGCCACCATCATCAAGCCCGATCACTTGCGGGAAGTCAGTTAGCGCAACTTTGTCGGCTTCTGCGCGGAACACCTCGTATCCGACCAGAGGATCATCGCTTTGGCCGCCGGGAACATAGTCGAACGTCACCAGTTCCATACCCTGTTCGGTTTGCACCTCCTCAAGCGTCGCCCCACCCGCCAAGGCATCGTCGATTGTCTCAAGCTTTGTGTCTATCGCCCGCCGTGCAGCATCAAGTTGCGCTTCTCCGATCAAGGTTTCTTTTGCGTCGTCGAATTTGGTTTCCTGGGCTGGCAGAACGGCGTTCATCCGAAACAGCGCGGGGCCAAGGTCCGAGGCTAAGGGACCAACGACACCCGGTTCAGCCAAGGCAAAAACCGCGTCGGCTGCGGCCCCCAAGCCGTCAGGTCCGACGTCACCCATATCGATATCTTCAAGCGTCAGTCCGCGTTCGGCGACAAGTGCTTCAAAGGTTTCGCCTGCATCAAGGCGCGCTTTGGCGGCGGTTGCTTCAGCGTCGGACGGAAACACAAGCCGTTCCACAAGGCGGCGTTCCGGTTGCACGAATTCCGCAATCCGTTCGTCATAAAGGGATTTTACTGTCGCGTCATCCACGGCCATGTCGGCCGCGATCATGTCTGGCAACAGGGCGATATAGGTGATCCGGCGCGCCTCGGGGGTGGTGAAAGTCGGGATATTGGCGTCATAGTAAGCTTGCAAATCGGCGTCGGTCGGGGCAGCGGGCTGTGCAGGTAGGCTGGCCGCATCAAGTTTCAGCAACGAAAATGTGCGCTTTTCCCCGGCATAGGCATAAAGTGTATCGGTCAGGGTCGTGGGCGCGGTAAAGCCACCGGCCACAGCCCCCTGTAGCACGCCGCGCGACAGGTCGCTGCGCAGGCTGGCTTCGAACTCGGGCTCGCTCAGATTGGATTGATCAAGAGCAAAGCGGTAGGTTTCTGGATCAAACTTGCCGTTCACCCCCTGAAAAGCCTCCATCGCGCCCAGTTCCTTTGCGACTGCCACGTCGCCTACCGAAATGCCAATGCGGGCCGCTTCGTCATCCAGTGCTGCGCGGGTCAGAAGGCCTTGCAGGGCCTGTTTGTCCAGACCAAAAGCCAGGCCCTGTTGCAATGTCACCGGCTGGCCGACCTGCGCGCCAAATGCACTGAGTTCCTGATTCAGGGCCCGGGCGTAATCATTGGTCGTGATTTCCTTGGATCCGACGGCACCAATCGTACTGACGCGCCCGCCAAAATTGGTCACACCAAAGCCACCAAGGCCAAGGATCAGCAGCGACAACAGGCCCCAGACCAGCATACCGGCGCCTTTGCCTTTTTTGCGGGTTTCGGGTTCGGATTGGGGGGTCTTGGCCATGGAACTGCTTTCGCGAATAAGAGGTGGGCTGTATCTAAGCGGTCAGCGGGGTCTGGGCAAGCATTGCTGTTACGCTCATAGGTGCAGGCCGGTGAGGCGGCGGAACAGCTCGGCGATGCCGGCGGTGTCTATGTTGGCGAAGGCAATGCGAAGCTGGCGTTGGCCGATCTGTGACCCTGCAGGCTGGAACATGGTTCCGGGCAGCATCAGGACAGAGGCGTCGGTCACAAGGCGCTTGGCGAGTTGGTCAGAGGGCAACGCAAAGGGGTGCTCGGCATAAGCGAAATATGCGCCGCAGCCCAGCAGTGACCAACCTTCAAGAGATTGAAATCCTTTGATCATTGTGGCGCGGCGGGTCAGAATTTCAGCACGCTCGCCGGCCACCCAAGGGCCGAGGTTCCGCATGCCCCAAAGGGCCCCGATCTGGCCCAGTTGGCTGGGGCAAATGGCGACGGTATCGAGGAATTTTTCGACCTGAGCCAAGCGGTCGACTGACGCGACGATCGCGCCGACGCGATGGCCTGTCAGGCGGTAAGCCTTTGAAAAGGAATAAAGGTGGATCAGGACATCATCCCAGTCGGGATCGGTGAACAGATCGTGTGGCGCGCCTGTGCGGCTGTCAAAATCGCGGTAGGTTTCATCAATGATCAGGGCAAGGTTATGGGCGCGGGCCAGATCACGGAACGCGGCGAGTGTGGCGGCAGGATATTCCGCGCCACCGGGGTTGTTCGGGCTTACCAGCACGATGGCTTTTGTTCGTTGAGTAATCAACGATGCCGCTTGATCGGCGTCGGGGATCAGGCCAGCGCCGCAGGGCAAGGGCACGGACCTAACCCCCTGCATATCGAGCCACATCTTATGGTTGAAATACCACGGGGTCGGCAGAATGACGTCATCCCCTGAGCCAGCAAGAGTGGACATCACGGCGGTGAAGGCCTGATTGCAGCCTTGGGTGATGGCAACCTGATGGTCGGCAATGGTGCCTGCGTAGGCCGTTGACCATTGGCTTGCAATTTCGGCACGCAGGGCAGGCAGGCCAAGAACGGGGCCATAAAGATGTGCTGCGGGATCGTTCAGAGCGGCCTCGGCCAAAGCTTGGCGCAGAGCCAGCGGCGGCGGATCGACAGGCGCCGCTTGGCTGACGTTTATCAGTGGGCGTTCGGGCGGGAAGATCACACCGTCCAGCCAACGACGCGCTTCCATTACCGGGGGTGGATCGGTGGCAGCCATGGCGGGGTTGAGGGGCAGGGTCATGATATCCTCATCGGTGTCGCGCATCGGGCCTTTGCGGCCGTCTTCGCTTATGGACGCTCAGCGGGTCGTGATGCGACGATGCCCGACGGGCTGATGAGCGGTCAATCCTGCCCGCGAAACGGCTGCACATATTGCAACGCCATATCCCAGGGGAAGAAAATCCAGGTGTCCTGACTGACTTCGGTGATGTAGGTATCGACCATCGGTTTGCCGCTGGGTTTGGCATAAACGGTGGCAAAATGCGCGTTCGGATACATCGTGCGCACCAGTTCCAGCGTTTTGCCGCTATCCACCAGGTCATCGACGATCAGGATACCCGTGCCGTCCCCCATCAATGCCTCTTGCGGGGCCTTGGTCATCACCGCATCGCCACGATCCTGATGCGCGTAGGAGATGACCGAAATCGTATCGACCACGCGCACGTCAAGTTCGCGCGCCACGATCATCGCAGGCACAAGACCGCCGCGAGTGATGCCGACCACTGCTTTCCAGACGCCGTTGTTCGGGCCTTTGCCATCCAGCCGCCAGGCAAGCGCGCGGGCATCACGGTGCATCTGGTCCCAAGAGACGTGGAAACCTTTTTCATGGGGAAGACGGTCTGTCATGGCGGTGTCTTTCGATGGGCCGCGGGCGAGGGCCAGCCCCCGCACCCCCGGGATATTTAGGAACAGAAGAAAACGATTGGGCCCGTCATTGAAGCGCCACTTTCACACCAAGCAGCGCCAGCATGCAGCCGAATGTGCGGTCGATGATGGATTTCAGACTGATATATCCGCGACGGGTGCGATCGAGCGAGAAGACCCGGGCAACGAGAATGTTCCAGATAGTTTCGTTGAGGAAGACAACCAGCAGCAGGGCTGCGATCACCCAAGGTGCGGCGCCCGGAGGCACAGTGCCGATGAAGATGGCACTGAACAGGACGGCAGGTTTCGGATTGGCGAGTTGCGTCCAGAGGCCGAGGCGAAAGGCAGAAGCGGCGGTTCGTGGGGTTCTGGTCGCTGCGTCCATATCAAGCGGGGTGTCGGCAGACCGCCACATGCCCCAAGCCATATAGATGAGGTACAGCCCGCCGATGATTTTCAGAGCCCAAAGCAAGGACGGGGCCGCTTCGAACACCAAAGCCAGACCGAACAAGGCAGCGGCAGCCCAGATGACACCGCCTGCACCAATCCCGATCGCAAGAAAGGCGCCGGTGCGCAGGCCTTCGGTGACGCCAGTTCTGGCAGCCATCAGAACGGCGGGGCCGGGGCTGATCGCGGCCATCAAGTGCAAGAGGGCGACGGCGATGAACGCAGCGAGGGTCATGGTCAGTCTTTCTTGGTGGCGTCAATATCCGGGGCATCGACGGCCTTCATGCCGACGACATGGTAGCCCGCATCGACATGCAGGTTTTCGCCCGTGGTGCCGGAGCCGAGGTCGGACAGCAGGTAAAGTGCTGCCTTACCGACTTCTTCTTGCGTCACGTTACGGCGCAGCGGCGAGTTCAACTCGTTCCATTTCATGATGTAGCGGAAATCGCCGATGCCGGACGCGGCGAGGGTTTTGATCGGCCCTGCGGAAATGGCGTTCACGCGGATGCCGTCTTTGCCCAGATCCTCGGCCAGGTATTTCACCGATGCCTCCAGCGCTGCCTTGGCCACACCCATCACGTTGTAATGTGGCATGACCTTTTCTGCGCCGTAATAGGTGAGGGTGAGCATGCTGCCGCCCGGCCCCATCATGGCCGATGCGCGCTGGCAGACGGCGGTAAAGGAATAGACAGAAATATCCATCGTCATGTGAAAATTGGCGGCCGATGTATCAACATAGCGGCCCCGAAGTTCGTTCTTGTCGGAAAAGCCGATGGCGTGGACGACGAAATCAAGGTGGCCCCAGACAGATTTCAGATGCGCGAAGAGGCCGTCCAGCGTGGCCTCATCCGCGACATCGCATTCGTACATTTCAGTGGCGCCGATGCTTGCCATCAAGGGCTCGACCCGCTTTTTCAGGGCCTCTCCCTGATATGAGAACGCGAGCTCCGCGCCTTGATCGGCCAGCGCCTTGGCGATGCCCCACGCAATGGATTTATCGTTGGCAAGCCCCATGATAAGGCCGCGCTTGCCCTGCATCAGTCCAGTTGACATTCGGCGTCCCTCGCCCATTTTCTAAGTTATCCGAGGTGTAGGCGATCCGATGCGGCGCGGCAAGGGCCGGGGGTTGCAGACTGGCCGGGGCAATACCACTGCGGTGGCAAGGGGATATGATGGACAGAAGTGGTATTTTTGCAGGTGACGATCCGTTCAGGATTGCCACGGACTGGCTGGCGGCGGCGGAACCTCTGGAGCCTAACGATCCGAATGCAATTGCGCTGGGCACCGTTGATACACAAGGTTTACCGAATGTTCGTATGGTCTTGCTGAAAGACATCGAAGCAGATGCGTTCGTTTTCTATACCAATTACGCAGGCCGCAAAGCGCAAGAAATTGAGACGTCGGGAAAAGCTGCTTTCGTGCTGCATTGGAAATCGTTGCGACGCCAGATTCGCGTGCGTGGCCTGACGGAGCGGGAAGAAGGGTCAGCCGCAGACGCCTATTACGCCTCGCGTTCACTGAAAAGCAGACTTGGGGCATGGGCATCGGCGCAATCGCAACCGCTGTCTTCGCGTGGTGCCTTGATGGCCGACGTAGCGAAAGTCACTCTTAAACACGGTACCAATCCGGCGCGACCACCGTTCTGGGGGGGCATTCGAATTCGGCCGCTTGAAATCGAGTTTTGGGCGGATGGCGATTTCCGGCTGCATGACAGATTTCGCTGGCAGCGTGGCGGGATAGATACACCCTGGGTCATAGAGCGACTTTATCCTTGAAAGGCATATTCAAAGTTAAAATGTATTCTTGTGAATAGCATGATTTTGCTTGAATCCTGTCCACGCTTACCTGCATGTCAGGCAGATCAAGTCACTTTCTGGGGATGTGGCTCTTACTATGGACGAAAATGAAGATGCCATGCAGATCGTGCATGGGCAGGTTAAGTGGTTCGATCCGTCTAAAGGATTCGGGTTTATCGTGGCAGAGGGTTCTGCTACCGATATTTTGTTGCATGCAAATGTTTTGCGCAACTATGGCCAAAGCTCGGTCGCAGACGGAGCGCATATTTCCGTTAAGGTTCAGATGACACAGCGCGGCGTTCAGGCCGTGGAAATCGTTAAAATTGATGCCCCCGCGACAATGGCATTTCCGCTAGGCGAAGACGCGGTGGAAATTACTGCCGAAGAGATCGCGGCGCAGCCGTTGGAACCAGCCCGGGTCAAATGGTTCGACAAGGGTAAAGGGTTCGGCTTTGCAAATGTTTTTGGTGATACCGAAGATGTCTTTATTCATGTCGAAGTGCTAAGGGTTTCCGGTTTTGCCGACTTGCAGCCCGGTGAGGCGGTTTGTCTGCGCATAACCGATGGCAAACGCGGACGGATGGCTTTGCAGGTGATGTCATGGGAAGCGGCCACACGAAAAAACGACTGATTGTCCTGGCAACTGCACTTTGCGCGGGCGGCGTTGCTCAGGCGTCGTGTACTGACGGTTCGGTCGATTTGCGCAGTGGTGATGCGGTTGCACGGTTCACCGTCGAAGTGGCCGACACTGATGCCGAGCGCAGTCTAGGCTTGATGAACCGTGAAAGACTTCCGAAGTCGTCGGGCATGTTGTTTGTTTATGAAACGCCGCGCCATGCGGTGTTCTGGATGATGAACACTTTGATCCCTTTGGACATGATCTTCGCCGATGCTACGGGGACGGTGACGCGGGTGCATGCAAATGCCCGGCCGCTGGACAAGACAAGTATTGATGGCGGGAATGACGTAGCTTTCGTGTTGGAAATCAACGGCGGTCTGGCGAAGCGGCTTGGAATCGTTGAAGGATCGGAGCTACGGCACGCCGCTATCGATCAAACTTTTGCGGTTTGGCCTTGCGTCAGCGATTAGGTGCTTTCCAAGCGCTGCGAACCTTGCTAGAGGGCACATGTCGGGGCGTAGCGCAGCCTGGTAGCGCGACGGTTTTGGGTACCGTAGGTCGGAAGTTCGAATCTTCTCGCCCCGACCAGTTTCAATTTCGGGATAGTGTTGTTAACATAGCTGGACGCAGTTTGCGCCCACCAGCCTTTGGCACTGCGCATTAACGATCGGGCGGGGAAATGGATAAGCAGTCTTTGAATCGTCGGTTCACTTTCACAGCGGCCCTAAGGTTTTTTGTAACTTTTTTGGTTGCAACAGCGCTTTGGTCGGGCCTTGGAAAAGCCGATCATCTGCAGTCACCTCGGGGTGAGGTGATATTGACGATCACCGGACCTATGACACAAACGAACATATCTGAAGGTGCGGCCTTCGACTTGGACATGCTAAGCAAGATAGGCACGGTGACGTTTTCGACCTCGACGCCCTGGACCGAAGGAGTGCAGGAGTTTACAGGCGTGCCGCTAAGCCAACTGCTGGTACATATCGGGGCTATGCCAACCAATCTGATAGTGTCAGCCATCAACGAGTATCAGATCGAAATCCCTGCAACTGATGCGGTAAGCGACGGGCCTATCTTGGCGTGGGATCAAGGCGGCAAGCAACTTTCCGTTCGCGAAAAGGGCCCGCTTTGGTTGATCTATCCGTTTGACTTGAAAGCATCTTATCAGACCGATGCAATCTACGCCCGTGCCGTCTGGCAAGTAGTCAAGATCGACCTTTTGCCCTAATGTCGAACCGGGTTGCAAATGACTCGAAACAAGATCCTACCACGGCGACTGCCGCCAAAATCTCATTTGACAACAGCTATGCCCGCGAACTTGCAGGGTTCTACGTCGCCCAAAGGCCGATGTTTGCCGCAGCACCAAGGATATTGCATTATAACCACGACTTATCCGAGGCACTGGGCTTTGGGCGTGATGTTGCGGAACAAGCGGATCGAATTTTTTCCGGCGCCTCCCTGCCTGAGGGGGCAATGCCAATTGCCCAAGCCTATGCAGGGCATCAGTTTGGCGGTTTTTCGCCACAACTGGGGGATGGGCGGGCGGTCTTGCTGGGCGAAGTCATCGACCGTAACGGGGCACGGCGGGACATCGCGCTGAAGGGATCTGGCTGGACGCCGTTTTCGCGCGGAGGGGATGGCAAGGCCGCCATTGGCCCGGTCCTGCGAGAATATCTGATCGGCGAAGCGATGCATGCGCTTGGCGTTCAGACTTCGCGCGCGTTGTGCGCAGTGGCCACGGGCGAAGTGGTTTACCGCGAGACGGAATTGCCCGGCGCAGTGCTAACACGGGTGGCGGCAAGCCACATCCGGGTGGGCACGTTTCAGTTTTTTGCCGCGCGCGGTGACTGGGACAAAGTGCAAAAGCTGGCCGATTACGCGATTGCGCGTCACTATCCGCAAGTGGTTGGGGCGGATAACCGGTACGTAGCGTTTTTTGATGCTGTAGCCCGCGCGCAAGCCCGCCTGATTGCACAGTGGATGGGCCTTGGGTTTATCCACGGTGTCATGAACACCGACAACATGACCATTTCAGGCGAGACGATCGATTATGGCCCATGCGCATTCATGGAAGCCTATGCGCCGGGCACCGTGTTTTCATCCATCGATCAAACCGGGCGCTATGCCTATGCCAATCAGCCGTTGATACTGGGTTGGAATCTGGCCCGTCTTGCAGAGACGTTGCTGCCGTTGTTTGATGCTGATGAGGACCGGGCGGTTGCCATTGCGACCGATCGTTTGCAGCGGATCGCGGTGCTGTACCAGGCGGAATGGACCACCGTTATGCGGACCAAATTAGGGCTTATTGGGGAAGATGACGGCGACATGAAGTTGGCCGAGGGGTTGCTTTCCGCGATGGAGGGGCAAAACGCGGATTGGTCTTTGACATTTCGGTACTTATCAAATGCCGTTGGCGGCGATGCGAGCATGCTTACACCGTTGTTCGACGATGCATCCGCGTTGCTGGGCTGGCTGCCGCAATGGCGCGCGCGTTTGGCCCCGGACGCGGCCGCGCGCATGGATGCTGTTAACCCCGCGATCATTCCGCGTAATCATCTGGTGGAAGAGGCACTTGCCGCCGCAACTGGCGGCGATATGACCCCGTTTCGTGCGATGCTGGCGGCAGTAACTGACCCATTCGGCGATGTCGCGGGACGCGAGGCCTATGCTTTGCCTGCCCCTTCGGGGTTTGGGCCTTACAAGACTTATTGTGGCACATGATCTGCGGTCTGTTTGCTAGATAATAGGGTGAACGTGGTCGCGACCTGAATATCTGGCTTGGTCTGATATATGCTCGTCAGGCAGCACTGGACGCCGCGTGGATTGCAAGAAATGGAATGGACACTTGATGACCGACAAAACTGCTTTCCTCATCCATCTGCGCAGCACGCTGGCCAGTATCGAGGCCGAGGGTCTGACCAAGGTTGAGCGATTGATCACATCGGCGCAGGGTGCGCATGTTCAGGTGGGTGGGCGATCCCTGATCAACCTGTGTGCCAACAATTACCTTGGGCTGGCCGATCATCCGGTGCTTATTGCTGCGGCGACAGGGGCCATGCATGAGCATGGGTATGGTATGGCATCCGTCCGTTTCATTTGTGGGACACAGGATTTGCACAGGGAACTTGAGGCGCGACTGGCTGAATTTCTTGGAATGGACGATGCGATCCTTTTCGCCGCCTGTTTTGACGCCAATGGAGGGCTGTTTGAGCCGCTGTTCGGGGCCGAGGATGCGGTGATTTCAGATGCGCTGAACCATGCGTCTATCATTGACGGCATTCGGCTGTGCAAGGCGAAGCGCTACCGCTATGCGACATCAGACATGGCCGATCTTGAGGCGCAGCTGGTACAGGCACGCGGCGACGGCGCGCGGCATATCCTGATTGCAACGGACGGTGTTTTCTCGATGGATGGCACGCTGGCCAATCTGCCGGGCATCACGGCATTGGCGGAAAAATACGGCGCGCTGACCATGGTAGATGATTGCCACGCGACCGGTTTCATGGGGCCAAAGGGGGCGGGGATGCCAGCGCATTTTGGCGTGTCGGTGGATATTCTGACAGGCACTCTGGGCAAGGCGCTGGGCGGGGCTTTGGGCGGTTATGCGGCAGGCCCGCAGCCGGTGATTGACATGCTGCGGCAGCGGGCGAGGCCGTATCTGTTTTCGAACGCGCTGCCGCCTGCCGTGGTGGCGGCGGCGTTGGCGGCTTTGGATTTGGTCGAAGCGGCGGATAATCTGCGCGCACAGCTCTTTGAAAACGCTGCATATTGGCGCGCCGGTTTGGCGGATGCCGGATTTACACTGTTGCCCGGTGAACACCCGATCATTCCCGTCATGTTGGGCGATGCACGCCTTGCACAGGGGATGGCGGCAGAATTGTATGATCTCGGGGTATATGTGGCCGGATTTTTCTTTCCAGTGGTGCCAAAGGGGCTAGCGCGCATTCGCACCCAGATGAACGCGCGGTTGACGGCGACTGATCTTGACCGGGCGCTGGACGCCTTTCGGGTTGCGGGCAAGCGGGTGGGAGTGATCTGATGTCGAATGAGATGAAAGCACTGGTCAAGGCGCGCCCGGAACCGGGTCTGTGGATGGAACGCCGTCCGGTGCCAGAGATCGGCCCCGATGATGTGCTGATCCGCATCCGAAAAACTGGTATTTGCGGCACCGATATTCACATTTGGAACTGGGATGAGTGGGCTGCACGCACTGTGCCTGTGCCCTTGGTCACGGGCCATGAATTCGCCGGCGAGATTGTGGAGCTGGGTCGCAATGTTGAAGGGTTGCAGGTCGGGCAAAGATGTTCGGGCGAGGGGCATCTGATCGGGCATAAGTCGCGCCAAGCGCGGGCGGGTAAGTTTCACCTTGATCCGGCGACGCGGGGCATTGGGGTGAATGAACCGGGGGCTTTCGCGCAATATCTGCGTCTGCCCGCATTCAATGTGGTGCCTTTGCCGGATGCTATTGATGATGAAATCGGAGCAATTCTGGACCCGCTGGGTAATGCCGTACATACCGCACTTAGTTTTGATCTGATTGGTGAAGATGTGCTGATCACCGGCGCAGGGCCGATTGGCATCATGGCGGCGGCTGTCGCGAGGTATGTTGGCGCGCGGCATGTGGTGATCACGGATGTGAATCCGGCACGGCTGGCGCTGGCGGCAGAGGTGGCGGATGTGACGCCGGTAAATGTCGCAGCAGAAGACCTGCGCGACGTGATGGCGCGGCTGAAGATGACTGAGGGCTTTGATGTCGGCATGGAAATGTCCGGCAATCAGGCGGCACTTGACCAGATGGTCGAGGCATTGGTAATGGGCGGGCGAATTGCTTTGCTTGGTATTCCGCCGGGAAAATCGCCGGTCGACTGGAGCAGGATAGTGTTCAAGGCCATCACCATCAAGGGCGTCTACGGGCGAGAGATTTTCGAGACTTGGTACAAGATGATCGCCATGTTGGAGAACGGCCTCGACGTACGTAAAGTGATCACGCATCGCTTCAAGGTTGATGAATTTGAAGCAGGATTTGCGGCCATGCGGTCCGGACAATCGGGTAAAGTGGTGCTAGACTGGGGTTAAGGATTGGCACGCGTCCTGTAGCTGAAAACTGCGACCATCGCATTTGCGGCAAGACGCAAATCTAGGGCCCAATCAACGGCTTGACGAACGTGCAGTTCCGTGATGCGAGCCACGCTTACGCGCTGTGTTTCAAGCGTTCCGATGACTGCAAAGCGAGTCTGGACATCCAATAGTTTCCTGTGATCGTTGCAACACTCTTTACCTTCGCAAATCGCAATGACACGAAGAATGGCATCCAAACCATCAACGGAAACCGGGCGCCAGATTTACCGCAGATTCGTAACCGTCCGGTCTGACCGCTACCGGTTCCATTGCCATGGCAGCAGGTCATCGACCTTTGTGATCCTGTAGTCTGGGATGCGGGCGAGGGTGTCGGCGAGCCAGGCGTTAGGATCGACGGCGTTGAACTTGGCTGTTTCGATCAGGGTGTAGGCGATGGCTGCGGCCTAGCTGTTCAGTCCCGGCATTTGATGGATTGGGTTTAGGGTGAACCTATCTGGTTCGATTGTCCATTGTTTGCAGATGAACTCGTAGGGCGTGAGGCCTTTGAGGGTCTTCAGCCTTCGCCCGAAGTTGTAGGCGCTGATGAAGTTGGCGAGGTGGTTTCGCAACTGCTCGTGGTCGTCGTAGTGAAAGCGTTTGACGGTTGCGTCCTTGATCGTGCGGTTCATTCTTTCGACCTGACCATTCGTCCAGGGGTGCTTGACCTTGGTCAGCCGGTGCTCAATCTGATGCTCGCGGCAGACCCGGTCGAAGATATGCTCGAAGGCATAAATGTGCCGATCATGATTGGTGAACTGGATGCCATTATCCGTCAGCACGATGTGGAGCCTGTAGGGCACGGCGGCGATGAGATTGCGCAAGAAGGCTGCTGCTGCCATTTTTCCGGCCTTCTGATGCAGTTCCACGAAAACGAATTTGGAGGTGCGATCGATGGCAACGAAGAGATATAACCAATCGTCGGGAAAACGATCCCCCGGATCGTTTTCTGACCCTCCTCATACTTCAGCCGTCTGAACCTCAGCAATATCAACGTGGAAATAGCCGAGCGGGTAGGCCTTGAACGTCTTCTTCGCAGGCTTGTCATCGCCAACCTCGGGGAGGCGCGAGATGTCATGGCGCTGCAAACAACGGTGCAAGGATGATCGGCTCAGGTGCGGGACCTGTGGCTGCAATGAATAGAGGCAATCATCCAGCGGCAGCAGCGTGTGTCGCCGGAACGCGACGATGATCGCCTCCTCACCGGGGGTCAGCACTGTCGACTTGGCATCCTTAGGCCCGGTAGGCAGATCGGCAACCGATGTCCGCTTGCACCACTTCGCCACGGTCTTCTGATTGATGCCGTAACGCGCCGAAAGCGCCCTCAGGCTCTCTTCACTATTTTGTATTGCTCGACGGATTGCCTCTGTCGTTGTGGCGCTCCCGTGAAGAATCTGGCCCATAGTGCCTCCTTCCATTCCAAGGAAAATATTGCACCATCAAAGTCCGGGATCAAACATCTAGCCGCCCGCTTCGGAGCCTACGAAGAGGTAGTTCTTGCGGCCGAGGGCGATGGCGCGCATGCCGCGTTCGGCGGCGTTGTTGTCCAATTCGAGGATGCCGTGATCGAGGTATGGGCGCAGGCGTTCCATTCGGGTCAACGCTTATCGGATGGCGGATGCGAGCGGGGATTTGCCCGAGATCGTGGTGAGTTGCATAGCCAGCCATCGCTCCAGATCGTCTAAGACCGGGGCGGCATGGGAGTGGCGGAGTTCGGCGCGGCGATCCGGTGATGATCCACGTGCCTCCTTCTCGACGGCATAGAGCTGCGCTATCCGGCCGATGGCCTCTTCGGCGATGGGCGAGCCTTGCGACCGGTGAATGTCAACGAACTTGCGTCTGACATGGGCCATGCAGGCGACCTCGCAGATGGTGCCGGACCGATAGAGATCCTCGAAGCCTGCATAACCATCGGCATGCATCCAGCCACGGTATCGGGCGAGATGATCCTTGGGATGCTGACCTTTCCGGTCACCCGAGAACCGATACCAAGCGGCGGGCGGGGCATCGCTTCCCCACGGTCGTTCGTCACGGGCATAGGTCCGGAGCCGGGCAGTTTGAGTCTTGCCGGTCCCGGGGGCGAGCATGCTGATCGGCGTATCGTCCTCAAAAATCGCCTCGGCCCACAGGACATGACGCCCGATGGCATCGGCCAGCGGCTCAAGCAGGGCGGTGGTCTTGCCGACCCAGTCGGCCAAGGTCGAGCGGTCGAGGTCGAGCCCCTCTCGGTCGAAGATCTGGCTCTGGCGATACAAGGGAAGATGATCGGCATATTTGCTGACCAGAACGTGCGCCAAGAGACCCGGGCCGGGGCAGCCGCGTTCGATGGGGCGCGAGGGCAGTGAGGCCTGAACGAAGCGTTCGCAGCAGGCGCAGGTCAGCCGGGGCCGGACGATGCGGTTCACGATGAAGCGGCCGGGGACGTATTCCAGCTCCACGGTCACATCTTCGCCGATCCGGCGCAGGTGCCCGCCGCAATCGGCACAGGCATCGGCGATGGGGCTGAGTTCCACATCCATCCGCGGGATGTGGTCCGGGATCGGACGGCGCTTGGGTTTGTCCTTCTCCTCGATGTCGGGCAGCTTCATTCGTGCTGTCATCGAGGCGGTGGCGATCTCGCTGGTCTCGAGCGCGAGTTGCAACTGCTCCGCCGTCTCGGAAGACGCGCCAAACCGGTGCGCCCGGTGCCCAGCCAGTTGATGACGGAGCTTCTCGATCAGAACCGCCTGCGCCTTCACCTCGGCCAAGAGCCGCGCGGTGAAGCTGCGCAGCTCCTCGGGGCCGTCCGGCAAAGTGATGGTCCGATCCAGCATGGATACAGTTTATCTCACTGTATTCGTTGTGGGGATCGTTGCTTGCGGGACCGGCAGATTATCCTGCCGCCAAAGGCCGCCACGTCCGCTGTAGCGTCCGCCAGTCGATGCCTTCGAGCAGCATCGACAACTGCGCAGGCGTCAGCGCCACCTTGCCCTCCTTCGCCGAAGGCCAGACGAACCGCCCCTTCTCCAGCCGCTTCATGAACATGCAGGCGCCTTGACCATCCCACCAGATGATCTTCACAAGGTCACCCTGCCGACCACGGAACACGAACAGATGCCCGGCGAACGGGTCCTGCTTCAGCACCGCCCCGGCCTGCGCCGCCAAGGCCGCAAAGCCCTTCCGCATATCGGTGACACCCGCCGCCAGCCAGACCTGCGTGTTGACCGGAACCGGGATCAAACCGTCAGACCCCGGATCAACCGCGCCAATGCCTGGGGATCATAGCTCCCGCTGATGCGCATCCGGTGCCCATCCGCCAAGTCAATCTCGATGTGGTTATCTGTGGCAGGCATCTGCCGGATCGCCGGCGCTTCCTTGACGATCTCCACCGGCAGAAAGCGCAAACCGGCGTCCTCTGATCCCATTCCGGGCTTGGGCCGATACTTGGGATCGCGCAGCCACTTGAAGATCAGGTTCGCATTCACCGTATAGCGAAGCGCCACCTAGGCCACGGATACGCCCGGCGCGGTCGTCTGCAGGCAGATCGACCGCTTCTCTTCATCCGTCCAAAGTCGCCTCGTTCGCCGCGCCATCAAGCACCATAGTGTCCACTATCTTTGGTGGACACTATCCGGCACCATCGCGCTGCGGCAGAGCGGTCAGGCCGGACGCTTACGATCGGAACTAAACATCAATGAATCAAAAGTGACCTGATAAAGAAATATTCTTGACAAATATCCACCGTTTCGTGCCAGCGTATTGCAGTAAGGGTCTGAGGCGCTTGCGTATCGGAGACGCAGATTTTTGATGTTGAATAGAGCAGTTGTAAGGTTGATCGGCTCGAAATTTGTGACGTTCATTTCATGGGTGGCTCTGAATGATTTTTGATGCTCGACGATTGCCTGACACTACCAGCTTGGTGGCGGATGTCTGTGTTGTCGGGGCAGGGCCGATTGGAATCTCACTTGCGCAAAGACTGGCCCGGACGGGGCTATCGATCATCCTTTTGGAGTCTGGCGGCATGACACACGACCCCCTTGCCAACGCGAGGGGAGAGCCGGAGTCCATGCAGTTTGACGGCGTCACGCGACTGGGCCACACGCGGCAAGTTGGGGGAAATGCTAATACATGGCTGGTGCGCACTGGTGTGACGAAGCGCGGAGTGCGGCTTTTGCCATTTGCGGAGGCCGAAATGCGCGCTGTACCGGGGGATGATGCATCTCACTGGCCGGTTCGCCGGGAAGATCTGGAAACGTATCATCGCGATGCCGCTGCAATTCTCAATATCGGCGACGATGATTTCTCACCCGAAATTTTCGGCAGTCCACAAGAAGGGTTGCTGACCGATGATCCAGAACTTTGCACCGGGGTTTACCGTTTTGGCAATGGCGGCGGGCTCGTGAAACGGGCGACCGTTGAATTGCGCAATGATCCCGCAATCCGACTGTTGCACAATGCTACGGTGGTCGAAGTGCTGACCAATGACACTGGTATGCAGGCAACAGGTGTCCGCATTGTGCCGGAACCGGGCCGCGAGTTGATTGTGCATGCGGCCCAGATCGTACTGGCCTCGGGCTGCATGGCGGTGACACAACTGCTTTTGGCGTCCGATGCAGTGCGCGCCGCTGGGCTTGGCAATGAAACTGACCAGCTTGGCCGCAATTTCATGGATCATCCTGTGGTCGCAGGGGGCACATTTCATCCCAGTTCGCCTGAAATCTTCCGGCAGTGCGCAATGTACGACATGCGAAGAGTCGGTGGGCGTCCGGTCATGGGATACCTTAAATTGACCGACGAAGTGCGAGAGCGGGAAGGCTTGCTGAACCAGTGCATGTTGATTTTTCCCCGCACCGAGGGTCTGGGCTTTACAGCATCTCCACGCCAACAGCGTGGTATTGCAGCGGCTTTGAATATCCGTGAAGCTTTGATCCGGCGGCGCATACCGCAAGCCCGTGATCTTATGGTTGCGGCTCTGGGAATTGATGGTGCGATCCGGCGTCAAGCACAAGGGTTCTTCAACCCGCAGTCTTCGCTTGGCCGCGGAGGATGGTCGCAGCAAGAGCCTGAAAAGCGGTTCACCCATTTTGACGTGCTGCATCCGGCCGAAGAGGCACCACATCCCGACAATCGTATCATATTGGGGCAGGGGCGTGACGCATTTGGGCTGCGCAAAATCGTCATCCAATCTCCCTGGCGGGATGATGACAAAATCCGCACCATGCAAGCACAGCGTGTCTTTGCGCGGGCTTTGGCACGGCTGGGTTGGGGAGACTACCGGATTGCTGAAAACGACGGAATGCCGGTGATGTATTCACGCTCGTCGAGCCATTTCATGGGCACCACGCGCATGAACGCATCACCCAAGTTGGGGGTTGTCGATGAAGCTGGCGCAGTTCACGGAACGCCTAACCTTTATGTTGCCTCGAGCAGCGTTTTTCCTCGGGGTGGATTTGCAAATGTGACCCTGACTGCGCTTGCAATGGGTTTGCGCACGGCGGATGCGATGGTGGCTGCGCGAAAGCATTCAAGTTAGCAGTAGTTACAAATTTCAGTGCAACTTCTGATCCGCTAGGGTGACCCTGACAGTGGCAATATAGAATGCCACATGTACTGCCTTTGCTGTGCTTACGACTTGAAACATGTCAGCCGAAGTTTGCGAAAAGGCGGAATGTCCAGTTCACGCTCCTCAACCCCTGGAAAAACAGTTGAGGGATATCCGGAAGGTTGAACCTACCGCTACAAACAGACGAGTTGATCCGAAGTGTTTTCTGTCCACTGGAGGCGGGTACCGGAATCGAACCGGTCTACTCGGATTTGCAATCCGGTGCATAGCCTGCCTGCCCACCCGCCAAGGGGGACCGTATAGCGCGGCGTTTAGCCTACGGCGCAGAAGGGTGCAAGAGCAAGACATTGTCGTCGGCAGCGCGTCTGCGCGGCATGATGGCCGGTTGCCCCGCTGGGGGAATTGTGGCACACAACGGCAACATCTTTTGGACGATGAGAAAAGCATGACCGACTATGCAAACCGCCGTGTGATGATGGTCGACACGCAAGTGCGACCTTCAGATGTGACCAAGTTCCCGATCATTGAAGCCATGCTTGCCACCCCGCGTGAAGCCTATGTGCCCAAAGACAAACGCGAGGCGGCCTATCTTGGTGAAAATCTGGCAATCGGATCTGGCCGCGTGATGCTTGAACCCAGAACATTTGCCAAAATGCTGGATGCACTGGATATCCAACCAACTGATGTCGTCTTGGATATTGGCTGTGGGCTGGGCTATTCGACCGCAGTGATCGCGCGGCTCGCCGATGCCGTGGTCGCGGTGGAAGACGTGGAAACCATCGCCGCTGAGGCCCAGGTCATCTTGGCAGGGCAGGACGTCGACAATGCCGCGGTTATCCACGGCAGCCTGCCGCAAGGTGATGCAAAACACGGACCCTATGATGTGATTACCGTCCAGGGTGGGGTAACTGTGGTGCCTGACGCACTGCTTGCGCAACTCAAAGATGGCGGACGCATAGGCTGCATCTTTATGGAAGGGGCATTGGGGGTGGTCCGGATAGGATACAAGCGGGATGGCCAACTGACCTGGCGGTTTGGCTTTAATGCAAGCGCGCCTGTTCTTGGCGGCTTTGAATCTGCGCCGGTATTCGCTCTTTAAATAGAAGACCTAGGTGTCTACTGACACTTACCAACCATTCGGAGCTGTACGTGCAATGGCGAAATTCATCTGTAGTCTGTTGGCGCTTTTGGCATTTTCAACCCCCGCTGTGCAGGCCGAAACCTTGGCTGATGCGTTGATCGCAGCCTATCGCAACTCCAATCTGCTGGATCAGAATCGTGCTGTTTTGCGTGCGGCGGATGAAGATGTGGCGATTGCCGTCTCGACCCTGCGGCCGGTCGTGGCCTATGCCTTGCAAGCCGGCTATAGCCGCGCCGAATTTCTTGACGGGCTTGGCAATACGTCCGTCAATGAGGGGTTGAACGCCAGCATCGCCTTGACAGCGGACTTGACCGTCCTGGATTTCGGCCGCAATGCGCTTGCGATTGACGTGGCCAAGGAAAGCGTTCTGGCCACACGCGAAGCCTTGGTCGGGGTTGAACAAGGCGTGCTGCTGGCAGCCGTCCAGGCCTATGTTGATGTGCGGCTTGCTCAGGAAATCGTGGCATTGCGGCAAAGCAACCTGCGGCTGATCACGCAAGAATTGCGGGCGTCAAACGACCGGTTCGAAGTGGGCGAAATCACCCGAACCGATGTATCAATCGCCGAGGCGCGGTTGGCGGCATCGCGGGCGTCATTGGCGGCGGCAGAGGGTGATCTGATGGTCGCGCGCGAAAGCTACAAGGCCGCGACAGGCGCGTATCCTGGCCGGTTGGCCAGCTTGCCCCTACCACCCAAGACAGCGCAAAGTCTGGAGGATGCGCAAGCCGTGGCGGCGCGAACCCATCCGTCAATCCGCCAGGCCCAGCATGACGTCACAGTTGCAGACCTGAATGTGGCGCGCGGCAAAGCCAGCATGGCGCCCAATCTGACCGCGCGGGCAAGTCTTTCGGTCGACAATGACGGCCTTGATGCGCAAAGCTTGGGCCTGAACATGACCCAGACCCTTTACGCCGGTGGCAGGTTGTCTGCACTGTACCGCCAGGCTTTGGCTGGACGAGACGCATCGCGGGCTGGCCTGCATCAGACTTCGTTGTTGGTTGCGCAGTCCGTCGGCAATGCCTGGTCGAGTTTGCTGGTTTCTGCCGCCAGCATCGAAGCCAGCGGTTTGCAGATCACTGCGGCGCAAACAGCCTTTGAAGGGGTGCGTGACGAGGCCGCGTTAGGCGCTCGGACAACCCTTGATGTGTTGGACACGGAGCAAGACCTTCTTGATGCCCGCGCTTCGCGTCTGCAAGCGGAAGCCCGCCGTTACACCGGGGTCTATGTTTTGTTGTCAACGATGGGACTGTTGACGGTGGATCATCTGCAACTGGGAATACCGACCTTTGATCCTGCCGGCTATTACAACGCTGTCAAACGCGCCCCTGCGACATCGGCCCAAGGGCGCAGGCTCGACAAGATCCTCGAAAAAATCGGAAACTAAGGCTCGCTTGGCTGGAAACCGCCGACGCACATTAAGGGTCTGGAAACGAATCCTCGTCAAGTTCTTGTGTACGGCACGGGTGTTCAGTAGACTCAGTCCAACAAAAATGATCGAGCAATAGATGTCAGAACCAATGAACGCGGTCGAGATTGAGGATGTCTTGTCCTCTATCCGGCGTTTGGTGTCGGAGGACTTGCGTCCGACACATAAACTGGTTTCGGCGGCCCTGAACAAAGCGGGTCAAAAGCTGATTCTGACACCTGCGTTGCGGATTGTACCAGCGGCGCGCGTTACCGCCGGACAAGGCATTGTTGGGCAAAGCAATCCTTCCCTTCGTCAAGAAAATGCAGCGGAAGCAGGTTCAACAGGTGCGGCGGTTTTTGGGTCTGTACGGGCGCAAGACTCACGCCCGGCGGTGGACACAATTGATACAACCGATACGGCCACATTGGATGCAAACTTCCTGGCGACGGCTATGTCACGGATCAACGGACTTTCCGTCACAAAGGATATTGCGGTGAGGCCGGGGCCGTCAGAGACGATCGAAGCGGTTGTTGCTGTTGTCGGGGCCGCCGTCGGGCCTGAGGAATGGGAGCTTGATGGCGGGGAACCCGCACCCCAGGCCAAAGCTTGGCGCGACGCCGTTTGGTCTGCCGATCTGTCAACAGATGACGCACCGGCAGATGCAAGCCCTGAACCGGCTGCAGAACAGGAATTCGCTTGCCAGGAAGACGGTAACATTCATGTGCAGCTTGACCAGCTGGTGGATAGCCTGTTGATTTTGACCCAGTCAGAAACCGCAGATGACCTGTCTGATCCTTTGGTTGAGCAGACTGCCGGGAGCGGAATTGGCGGATTTGTAACTGTTGAACCGGTTGGTTCGCCGATCGCTGCTGGTGCAACCCCGATCTCCGCCGATCTGGACATGTTGGACCGGGGCGGGGCTGCAACGCCTGATGACGCAGATGACCCCGACGACACAGGTGGTTTCCTGAGTGAAGATTTGTTGCGGGTGATCGTCAGCGATATGATCCGCGAAGAACTTCAGGGCAGCCTTGGCGAAAGGATCACCCGAAATGTCCGCAAGCTGGTACGCAGCGAAATAAGCCGCGCCTTGGCTTCGCGGGATTTCGAAGATATCGCTAGCGGCTAGGTCAGCTATTGCCAGCACCCCACACCCGAGTGGCGCAGAAGGTCTGCGACAGTCGGGTCACTCCAGTTGCGAGATTGGGCATTTTGATCGCCGGTCTTTTAATCTGTTGCAACTATCCTGCAATTCGCAATTCTGGCCGGTCGGAATCAAATGACATGCCGATCTAGGCCTTAGACTGTTTCTGGCGGCGATCGTGTCTGCATTGCAGGCCGGGATTCAGCGAATTGCAGCCTCGAAGACAGTTATTGGCAGAAGACCAGATCAGTTAAACGGTGCATCCGGCGGCAGGTTGCGCAGTTGCGACCACGGCTCTGGTCAGAGTGTGGGCAGGTGTGTAGACTAAAGCCTGGCTTAGCAAAGCACCTTAATACTCATGCGATTCAGCTTTCTGTCCGCTACACTTCTGGTGGAAATCGGATTTGGTCTTATTGGCAGTGCCGAGGCGCAGGGCCGAGGGCTTTCGTTTGGTACAGACGGCACCTTGGTCATGGGATATACAGATCAGGTGGCGGGGGCCGACATTTTTCTTTTTGGTGACGCCACTTTGCGGCTTTCGCTGAACACAATCCCGCTTGGCTTCGAGTTGGGCGTTTTTGGTTTGGCCAACGCAGTGGATACGCCGCACGAAACATATGGCACGTTCACATGGGATATTGCGCAGGGTTGCCGACTTTCACTTGGCGTGCCCCGCCCCGCCTATGACAGTTTTGCTGTGTCGGCCTTCGATACACTGTTGCCGTCGCTTGCGGTTTCGCAGGTCGGCACAACCCGAAGCCTGGCTACATACGGCGCGATGTTCGAGGGTTTCCTGCCGTATGGGCTGCGGTATGAGACCAAAACTGACAACCTGCATTTTGCTGTCTCAATTGATACGGTGCCCAATCGGGACACGACGATAGCCGGGGTGGGTTTGGCCTTGCCCATTGGTGAGATGACCCTTGAAAGTGCTTTTGAAATGTCTTGGGGCGCAACGACAGACGTTGCCGGCAAAGTACAGTTGAAGGGCGAACGTGGCGGAATCGAAGGCGGGTTCGGAATTTACTGGCCAGGCACAGTCGGTGAACCGGAGGTCTTTGAAGCATTTGCATCATTTGATCTTGCAGAAAAGGTCAGGGTTTCTGGCGCGTTACAAATACCGCTGCGTGGCGGCCGTGATCCGATCGCGGGCGTTTTGGCACATTATTCATTTTCGCCAGTTGCGGGAATATCGGTTGGGGCGATGACGAATACGGGTGCGGATGCGGCATATGCCATGATGCTGGACTGGACGTTTTGATCCACCGCGATGGTGACCGGAAGGCCACCAGGATGCTGAGCGAAAAACAATTGGGCAATTCCCTATGCGCCGCGCAAGGTGCAGATTGACAGCAGGGGGCTTTCGCGGGTTTTTGCCGGACTATTCTGGATTTGGTGGGCGACCCTGGAATCGAACCAGGCGCGGGTCGCCCCGGCGGAGTTACAGTCCGCTGCCGCACCTTGCAGCGCGTCGCCCACTCTGATCGGGTGATTAGCGGAGCCCCCCTAGGGCGTCAAGGTGAAAACTAGGTTCCTTTGCCCTTGCGATTGCGAGACGGCCGCCGCATTGATGAGAGCGAAAGAAGATGTGGGGAATTATGCGCAACGGTGCAGTCAAACCAACCTGGGTGATCGACAAGGAACGCGCCAAACGGCTGGCGGCGACCGAAACTGTCTGGCTGTTTGGGCTACATGCCGTGCGCGACGCTTTGCTGAATCCCAATCGGCAGAAGCTGCGTCTTGTGTTGACCAAGAACGCGGCGGACAAGCTGGAAGATGCGTTGGCGGCTGGCAACATCACGCCTGAGATTGTGGAACCCCGCGCCTTTGACGTGCCGATAGATCCGGAATCTGTGCATCAAGGGGCGGCGCTGGAAGTGAAGCCCTTGCACTGGGGGTCACTGGAAGAGGTTTGCATCGAAGGCACCGGTTCGCCACTGGTCGTGTTGCTGGACCGGGTCACCGACCCACATAATGTAGGGGCCGTTCTGCGCTCTGCAGAGGTGTTCGGGGCGCGTGCGGTCATCGCGCCGCAACGCCATTCGGCACCGGAAACAGGGGCTCTGGCCAAGACCGCAAGTGGTGCACTGGAACGCCAACCCTATTTGCGGGTGACCAATTTGTCGGATGCAATGGAGACGTTGAAGGCCATGGGCTATCTGATGATCGGGCTAGATGGTGAGGGGTCGCAAACGCTGGATCAGGTACTGGCGCTGGCGGGAAAGCGGGCGATTGGTCTTGTGCTGGGGGCAGAAGGGCCGGGCCTTCGCGATAAGACACGGGACACTTGCGACCACCTCGTGCGCATCTCCGCGTCAGGTCCGTTCGGGTCGCTTAATGTGTCAAATGCTGCGGCAGTGGCGTTGTATGCAGCCGCTGCGCGGTAATCACATCTTCGCGACTGGCCCTTTTGTGGCCATACGCCATTGCTATGTTCTCATTAGAGCTGCTGGTCTGGAACTCCCGCAGCTCAATTCACTGTCCCTCGTTCCACGACTTGCGCCCGGCCTTTGGCCCGGGCGCTTTTTTGAAAGCGGGTAGCTTGATGGACAACACCGATGACGACCTGCGCAAGATTCTAAGCAGTACCAAGGTGATTGCGTTGATCGGATGGTCACCCGATGCGGACAGGCCAAGCCACAGGGTTGCGGCCTATCTGGTCGCCCAAGGATACCAGGTAATCCCGGTTAATCCGGCGCAAGCGGGCAAAGTGGCCCTGGGCAACACGGTGCGCGCCAGCTTGTCGGAAATCACCGAAAGCGTTGATATGGTGGAAATATTTCGCCGTTCAGAAAATGTAGGTCCCATTGTAGACGAGGCATTACGTGTTTTGCCAAAGTTGAAAACGATCTGGATGCAACTGGGTGTAGAGGATGCTGTTGCTGCGTCAAGGGCCCGTGACGCGGGGGTGCAGGTGGTGATGAATCGCTGCCCAGCGATCGAGATTCCGCGGCTGCGGCTCTAGAGAGCGAAGACTCTCCAGTAGATTTTTGACATTTACTGGATGAAGATTAGGGGGCAAGCTGCCATTTCGCCTTGGTAAGAGTAGCTTTCTATGCCCTTAGCAGGCGCACTGGGCCTGTAGGATTGCGCCGTATGACACCTTTGGCCTCTAGATCCAGCTGAACCGCCTTGGCCCACCATCCGGCCTTTTCGCCGCCCGGAAACAGATCCAAAGGCAAAGCTGGGATCAGCGCCTTTTGAATTTCGGCGGGTGTCGCGCCAGATCCTGATTGCGGCACATGCATGAGATAAGCTTTACGCATCGCTTCGAATTTCGTAGCATCGACGGCGTAGGTCTTACCCGGTTGCAAGACATTCTGAATGAGCAATTTTACCAAAACGGATGCTCCATTTTTGATCGGACAGTCGAAGTTGAAGGCCCGTTAGGCGGTCAAGGCAAGCTATTTTTGTTGGCAGAGAGACGTGCGGCCTTTTCATCAATCCCGGATGTACCTTCGCGCCGCTCCAACTCGGCCAACACATCGCCCAAGGTAACATCGCGCGACGTCAGCATAACAAGCAGATGATAAAGCACATCGGCGGCTTCGGCGGTCAGTTTTGCGCTGTCACCCTTGACTGCTTCGATGATAGCCTCAACGGCCTCTTCGCCGAATTTTTCAGCACATTTTTCGGGACCTGACGCCAGCAGTTTGGCAGTCCAACTGGTTGTTGGATCAGCCCCTTTGCGGGCAGCGATGGTGGCGGCAAGACGGGTCAGTGGCGTAAGGTTCGGGGCGGTCATGAAAGCCTCATGGGGATACCGGCTTTGGCCATATGGGCCTTGGCCTCGGCGATAGTGAAATCACCAAAGTGAAAGATCGAAGCGGCCAGAACGGCCGATGCGCCACCTTTGGTAATGCCTTCTACCAGATGATCCAGAGTGCCAACTCCGCCGCTTGCGATGACAGGAATCGTGACCGCATCCGAAATGGCGCGGGTCAGGGGCAGATTGAAGCCTGCCCGGGTGCCATCGCGGTCCATGCTGGTCAAAAGGATCTCGCCTGCCCCTTTGGCTGTAACGGTGCGGGCGAATTCCACCGCATCAATGCCAGTGGCACGGCGGCCACCATGGGTAAAAATCTCCCACTTGCCGGGGCTGACGGTTTTCGCGTCGATCGCCACGACAATGCATTGGCTGCCAAAACGGTTTGCGGCGTCTGCAACCACATCGGGGTTGGCGACAGCAGCCGAGTTGAAGGAAACCTTATCCGCCCCCGCCAGCAAAAGCGCGCGTACGTCAGCATGACTGCGCACGCCGCCCCCTACCGTCAGCGGCATGAAACATTGCTCAGCCGTGCGGGTGACCAGATCGAACATGGTGCCGCGGTTTTCTTCAGTTGCCATGATGTCGAGAAAACACAATTCGTCCGCTCCCGCCGCATCATAGGCGCGGGCAGCTTCAACCGGATCACCGGCATCACGCAAATCGGTGAAGTTGACGCCCTTGACCACGCGGCCATTGGCGACATCAAGGCAGGGGATGATGCGGGTTTTCAGCATTAGAGGCCCTCGGGTACAAAGGTGGTAACGCAGTCTGCCGCCTTCGAAAAGGGGGCTGTCTGCCCCCTCGTCGCTGCGCGTCGTACCCCCGAGGATATTTTTGCCAAAATGAAACCCAGTCAGGCCCTCAAGGCCGCCAGAGCCGTGGTCAGATCAATAGCGCCATCATAAAGAGCGCGGCCCGAAATGGCCCCGGCGATGACCCCGGTATCCCGCAGCGCGGTCAGATCTGCCATGGACGACACACCGCCAGACGCAATGACGGGAATGGTAACGGCGCGGGCCAGCGCTTCGGTTGCGTCGATATTGGGGCCCTGCATTGCACCGTCGCGGTCGATATCGGTGTAGATCAGTGCGGCAACGCCTGCGTCTTCAAAACTGCGGGCAAGATCAGTGGCGCGGACCCCAGTTTCATGCGCCCAGCCTTTGGTTGCGACAAAGCCTTTACGGGCATCGATGCCCACGGCGATCTGGCCGGGAAAGGCTTTTGCCGCGTCGCGCACCAAGGTGGGGTTTTCGACAGCAACCGTGCCAAGGATAACGCGAGCAAGCCCTTTGGAAAGCCACATCTCAATGGTTGCCATATCCCTGATGCCGCCGCCAAGTTGGGCGGGTACGGATATGCAGCCAAGGATTGCTTCCACCGCAGCAGAGTTCACCGGGCTGCCAGCAAAGGCACCGTTCAAATCGACCAGATGCAGCCAGGTACAACCGGCGGCCTGAAATGCGGCGGCCTGCGCGGCAGGATCGTCGCCAAAGACCGTTGCCGCCGACATCTCGCCGCGCAACAGCCTGACACATTGGCCGTCTTTCAGGTCGATCGCAGGGTAAAGGATCATGGTGTTGCGCTTTCGCTTGGCAATGCAGGCGTCATACGCAGGGGATCGCCGCTTGCCAAGAGGCGGCGCGCAGAGTTTCGACCCCACGTCATGCTTGCTTGAATGTCAGAATTTCGCAAAGACTGCTGCTATCTTGAGGGAGGAGTTCACGAATGAAAACTTATCTTATTGCCGGTCTGATGACACTGGCAGCAAACATGGCACTCGCCGACCCGGTCGAAGGCATCTGGCAGACAAAGAAAGATGACAACGGCAATTTTGGGCATATCGAAGTAAAGCCATGTGGCCCGGCGTTTTGTGGTACTTTGATCAAATCATTTGATGCCGCAGGTGCGCCGATGGACAGCCCCAATATTGGCCGCAAGATAGTCTGGGACATGGTTGCCTATGCCGATGGCCTATATGACGACGGCAAGGTATATTCGCCTGACCGTGACAAAACCTACAATTCCGACATGACGTTGACCGGTGACAAGCTGGCGGTACGTGGTTGCGTCTTGGGTATTTGCCGTGATGGCGGCACCTGGACCCGGGTGAAGTAAGGCGCAGCTTTCGGGTTGCAGCATGCACGATGTGTAGCCAAGCTGGCCTTCGGTTTCGGATCGAGGGCCAATAAATGTCTGTAAAAAACTGGGTGCAACTTCTGATCCTGTCGCTGCTTTGGGGTGGATCATTCTTTTTTGTCGAAGTGGCGCTTAAACAGCTGCCAGTGCTTACCATTGTCTGGTGCAGAGTTGCCTTAGCGGCACTGTTTCTGGCAATTGCATTGAATGTTTCGGGCACCAGATTCCCCCGGGGGGCAGCTATCTGGCAGGCGCTTCTGGTGATGGGGTTCTTGAACAATGCCGTTCCCTTCACTCTTTTCGCGTCGGCGCAGGGCCAGATCAGCGGGTCATTTGCTGCGATCCTGAACGCGACAACGCCCTTGTTCACAGTGATCGTCGCACATTTTGCCACCACGGACGAACGGGCCGGCCTTGCGAAACTGGCAGGTCTGATTCTTGGCTTTTTGGGCGTCGCACTGATGCTGGCGGGGGGTGCGGGTACGGGCGCATGGATCGGCCCGGCCCTTTGTTTGTGCGCGGCGATGTCATACGGATTGGCCGGTGTCTGGGGGCGCCGGTTTCGTCGCATGGGAGTGCCGCCACTGGCGACCGCGTTTGGCCAGGTTGCCGCATCATCAGCTCTGCTGGCCCCGGTCTGGCTGGCGGTAGACAAACCATGGACATTGGCGATGCCCTCTTTGCACGTCTGTCTGGCGATTTTCGGCATAGCGGCCTTGTCCACAGCGCTTGCCTATCTGATCTTCTTTAGGCTTCTTGCCTCGGCGGGGGCAACAAATCTGTCGCTTGTCACCTTCCTGATTCCGGTCAGTGCGACAACCCTGGGTGTGGTGTTTCTGGGGGAAAGCCTTTTGCTACAGCATGTTGCTGGCTTTGGTCTGATTTGTCTGGGGCTTATGGCGATTGACGGCCGGCTGCTGCACCGGAGGGTGGTATGATCAAATCGACAGTGGGGCGAGAGCTTGACGATTCTGATTGGGTGGCCCTTATGTCACGCCAGCAAGCAGGTCTTTTCTATGGCGTAATCACCACAGGCATCGTTTGCCGCTGCGGTTGCCCTGCACGCACGCCGCTGCGAATAAATATACGCCTGTTCGATAGCCTCGGCCCGGCACTGGACGCCGGGTTTCGCCCCTGCAAGCGATGTCAACCGAACACGGACCATCCGGTTTCGCGGGCCAATGCCTCAACCGCGGCGGTGCCAAGTTTGGAATTGCCCTGCGCATTCAGGCCCGGCGACCAAACGGCAATTGACGCGCGACCGGGGGCGATGACCAGTATGCCGCCGCCCACCCCGGATTTGCCAGGCAGACCAACGGAATAAGCAAATTCGCCCGAACCATCATAGTGGCCGCAGGTCATCATCAGGGCATTGATCCGCCGCACCCTTGCGGGCGAGACAAGACGCGGGCAACCTGGCGCGTTGATCAAAAACCGCCCCGCGCGGGCCAGTTGCAGGCACGTCATCTCGACCGCACATTGATGCACATAGGTGCCAATGGTAAGCGCAGCCGGATTGCGCAAGTTTCCCATCGCCGCCATGAATTCTGCCAAGGCCATATTGCGATGCGCTGTTGCTTGTTCAGACCGTGCCACGGCAGCATTGATGTGAATGTCATCATCCCCCGCCGCCAAGCGGATGAACCGCAATATCTCGCCCAGAACTTCACGCGGCTGATGTCCTGAGAGGATAGCGTCGGTCACAGCAATCGCGCCTGCGTTCACAAACGGGTTGCGTGGAATGCCGCCTTCCTGTTCCAGTTGCAGGATTGAATTGAAGGCAAGGCCGGAGGGTTCGCGCCCGACCCTATCCCAAAGCTGATCGCCAAGGCGACCAAGGGCGATGGCAAGGGTGAAAACCTTTGAAATGGACTGGATTGAAAACGGCACAGCCGCATCGCCAGCAAAGAACTCTTCGCCCGATGCCAAGGCCACTGAAATGCCAAATTGCGCGGGGTCAATGCTTGCAAGTTCGGGAATATATTGGGCAACCGCCCCCCGGTCTGTGAAATTGCGCATATCCTGCACAATCCAGTCCAGCAAGGATTGCATATTCACGATCTAGGGCCGCCACGCCAGAAAGTTGGCAATCAACCTAAGGCCCGCCGTCTGCGATTTTTCCGGATGGAACTGCGTCCCAACCATGTTTGCGCGCCCGATGATGGCAGTAATATCGCTGCCATAACCCACATGCGCCAGCCGTTTGGCGGGGTTTTCGACGCGGAAATGGTAGGAATGTACGAAATACGCGTGATCACCGCTGGTGATGCCCGCAAGCACGGGATGGGGAAGATCAATCACCAGATCATTCCAACCCATATGCGGCACTTTCAGCGCGGGGTCGGATGGCGTGATCTTGACTACTTCGCCCTTGATCCAGTCAAAGCCAGCGGTATCGGCATATTCGCGACCCCAGCTTGCCATCATCTGCATACCCACACAAATGCCGAGGAAAGGGCGGGCCCTGATGATGACCGCCTCTGATATGGCCTCGAACAGACCGCCGTAACTGCCAAGGGCGGCACGGCACGCGGGGAAAGCCCCGTCACCGGGTAGAACAACCCGGTCAGCGCGCGCCACATCTTCGGGGCGCGACGAGACCAGCACATCGCCCCCGCCGGTTTCTGCCGCCATGCGTTGAAACGCTTTCTCTGCGGAATGCAGATTGCCGCTGTCGTAATCGACGAGAACGGTCAGCATTGCTTTAGAGCGCGCCCTTGGTAGACGGTATTGCACCCGCCTGACGCGGGTCTTTTTCTACTGCCTGACGCAGGGCGCGGGCAACCGACTTGAACACGGCCTCAGCGATGTGGTGGCTGTTGAAGCCATGGATCAAATCCACATGCAGGGTTATGCCCGCGTGCGTGCTGAGCGCCTGAAAGAACTCGCGCACCAATTCCGTGTCAAACGTGCCGATTTTCGCTGTAGGAAAGGGCAAATTCCAGATCAGATACGGGCGGCCTGAAAGATCAAGTGCGATGGCTATCTGGGCATCATCCATGGCAAGATTGCACTGGCCGTAGCGGCAGATACCGCGCTTGTCGCCAAGCGCGCGGGATAGCGCCTGTCCCAAAGTGATGCCGCAATCTTCGACAGTGTGGTGATCATCGATGTGCAGATCGCCCGCCGCAGTCAGGGTGATGTCAATTAGCGAATGGCGCGACAGCTGATCCAGCATGTGATCAAAAAAGCCAACGCCAGTTTTTGCCGCGCAGCGCCCGTTACCATCCAGATTGACCGATACGGAAATATCCGTCTCGGCGGTTTTGCGGCTGATGTCTGCTGTTCGCATTGCAGTCTCCGGGGACATTCGCGGTGTTATGGCGCGGACAGGGGGCACAAACAAGGCATTTGGCGGCACAAAGGCAACAAAGCGGCACCGGGTCTGATTTTGACCTGCGGGATTGCAGGTGACGAAACGGCGTCAGCCAAGGTTTCGACCACTTGCATAATGAACGAATTTGCCGTTGTGCGAATAGCGCAAGATCATATGATTGGAGCGGGTGTGGTGTGCAAACCGATTGCTGATCGCGGGGGACCGCATTGGTTTGGGAACATTGAACAGGTCGCGGGCGCAAGCTGTGGGGGAATTGTGGAACTGATCGACACTCATCAGCATCTGATCTATCGCGGCAAGATTGGCTATGCTTGGACAGCGGATGTGCCTGTACTGTCGAACGGGGATTTTACCCAGGAAGACTATCTGGCGCTGACAAGCGGGCGGGGTGTGACCAACAGCCTGTTCATGGAAACCGGGGTTGATGACGCTGACTATCAGGCCGAAGCGCGGTTGGTCGCGGGCATGATCGGCCGCCATGGTTTGTTGGGCCAGATCGCATCTTGCAGGCCAGAGCACGACGCGGGGTTCGACGCGTGGCTTGAAGAATGCCGTGGGCTGAATGTTGTGGGGTTTCGCCGGATACTGCATGAAGTTTCGGATGATGTGTCGCAAACCCTGACGTTTCGGCGCAATCTGGCAAAGATCGGGGCGAGGGGCCTGCCGTTTGATTTGTGCTTTTTGGCGCGGCAACTGCCGATTGCTCGGGCATTGGCCAAGCAATGCGATCAACAGGTATTCGTGCTGGATCACTGCGGCGTGCCTGATATTGCGGCGGCCGCTTTCGACGAATGGGCCGCAGGCATAACCGCAATTGCAATCCTGCCGAATGTGAACTGCAAATTATCCGGGATCAGCCGATACTGCGCGCCCGGCACCGCATCCGTGGCCTTGCTGCAGCCTTGGGTGGACCATGTGATTGCCAGTTTTGGCCCGGACAGGATACTTTGGGGTGGCGATTGGCCTGTGGTCAATCTGGGGGTAGGTCTGCCCGACTGGATTGATATGTCGCGGGCATTGCTTGCAGGGCTTTCACCCGATGAGCAGGCAGCGATAGGGCAGGGTACGGCGCGTCGAGTTTACAACTTGACCTGATCAGTTGGCAAACAAGGCAGCAAAAGGCGGGGCTAAAGAAAATTCGACAAGCGCCTTTGCGCGGCCCGAGGCCGACATTTTCCGCGCGGTTTTTCCAACGATGGTCAATAGATGGTCTGGGTCCTTGCCCGCTGCGAAGTCGCCCAGATAATGGCGCAGGAAAGCAAAGCAGATTATGTCTTCCAGGGCTTGCACATCTGCATCGCGCTTGATGCCCTCTTTGCGCAGCAGCACGCCGGCGCGGTCTGCATCGGCGGTCGAATAGCCGGCGTCCAGCATGATTTGGCCCACCCGTGTGGCATGACGGCGGCCTTGTTCGCGGCGCCAGTCAAGGTAACCGGGCAATCCTTCGGGGTAACTGTTTCTGGGCAAAAGCCAGCGTTCGATATGCTGGCCACGGGCGGCAATTTTCAGGATATCGGACGCTTCAGGGAACAGTGGGGCCACTTCGGCGGTCATGCGTCGGCTGTAAAGCAGGGCTGCGGGTTGGCCATTTTCCAGCGTTGGATCAGCACTGTTTGCGGCGTCTATCTGCGCAAAGGCGCGGTTCAGGCGGTCTGACATGGCGGAGTCCTCTGCATCTTGACCCAACCAGTTTTGGCCGGGCGCAGGATGCTGTCAAGCAGGCGGGTTTTCCGAAATCCACGCATGATCGGGATGCGCGATGAACCGCCATTTCCGCACAGGGCCGGCCATGACATTCAGATAGTACATCTCGTATCCATAGGGTGCACCGACTGGGTGGTGGCCGCGCGGCACAAGGACTACTTCGCCGTCGGACACCGCCATGGTTTCATCCAATGACCCATCTTCGGTGAACACGCGCTGAATGCCAAACCCCTGTGCCGGGTTCAGACGGTGGTAATAGGTTTCTTCCAGATACGTGCTGTTTGGAAAATCATCGACGTCATGCCGGTGCGGTGGGTAGGATGACCAATGCCCCTGCGGCGTGAACACTTCGGTCACCAGAAGGCTGTCTGCCACATCACGGCCTTCCATCGCGATATTGTTGATATGGCGCAGGTTAGTGCCTGTTCCGCGCGGTTCCAGCGCAATGCCCTCGGGGCCGATGCGGGCTGCGGGATGATTGCCTTTGCCGGGGGCCAGACACACAGCCAAAACGCACTCCGTGGTGGCCGTGGCCTGCCAGTCCGATCCCGGCGGCAGATACAGGCAATGCGGCGGCGTCCGTTCCCAAAGTGACATCCGCCCGCCCATTTCGCCCCAGCTTTGGCCTGCGCCGGTTATGTCAGCGCGCCCTTCGACCAGCACAAGGATCGCCTCCTGATCGGCTGACATGCCATTGGCTCTATCGCCCTTGCCAAGGCGATAAAGTTGAAAGCCGACATAGGTCCAACACGCATCTTGCGCCGAGATGTCATGCACGAGACCGGTCGTCCCGGTGGGTTTGCGCAAGAGGTTCTGCATGGGTTATCCGCGCTCTGGGCGCGCCTCATATTTGGCGCGGGCTGCGCGCACTTCCTTGCGCTCGGATACTTCGGGGACCGCGACATCCCACCAAGTTCCGCCATGTGGCGTGGATGGGTAGGGGTCGGTATCGATCACCACCACAAAGGGGCCGGGGGTGGTTTTCGCCTGGCTTAGCGCGCCTTCAAGTTCTGCGATCGAGGCCACTTTAACTGCTGTCGCCCCCATCGATTCCGCATGGGCGCGGAAATCTATGTTGGAAGGGGTCACGTGATAGGCGTCCTTCAGCAGGTTGTTAAATTCGGCCCCGCCTGTGTGCATCTGCAACCGGTTTATGCAGCCAAACCCCCGGTTATCGGTGATCACAAGGGTGATCTTGACACCCATCATGCAAGCCGTTGCAAGTTCACTATTGGCCATCATATAGCTGCCATCGCCCAACATGCAGACAACATCGCGGTCCGGCTGGGCCATCTTGATGCCAAGCGCGCCCGCAATTTCGTAACCCATACAGCTAAAGCCGTATTCCATGTGGTAAGACATCGGCCGCCCGGCTTTCCACAGTTTGTGCAACTCGCCCGGCATGGTGCCCGCTGCCGACATGATAACGGTATCTGCGCCCGCACTGCGCTGCACGGCACCGATGACCTGCATGTCGGTTGGCAATTGGTTGCCATCTTTTGGCGCATCGGTCAGCGGATCGACCTTTGCAAACCAATCGGCTTTCAGCGCGGGTGATGGCGGGGTGAAAGCGACGTCGCCCATCGTTTTGGTTAGGGCTTCCAACGCCACACAGGCGTCGGCGCACAGGGGTTCGGCCCCGTGTTTCATCGCATCATAGGCGGCCACATTGATGCTGATCAGCTTACGGCCAGTCTTTGCAAACAGCGTCCAGGAACCGGTGGTGAAATCCTGAAACCGGGTACCAATACCGATGACCACATCCGCATTCGCGCAGACGGTATTTGCCGACGCGGCCCCGGTGACGCCAATCGGCCCCAGGTTCATCGGATGATCCCAAGGCAGGGCGGATTTGCCCGCTTGCGTTTCAACGACGGGAATTTTGTAGTGGTCGGCAAACCAGCCAAGGGCATGTGTCGCATTTGAATAATGCACGCCGCCGCCTGCCACGATGACCGGGTTTTTGGCGCCCGCGATCAGGGCCGCTACCGTTTCCAGTTCCACCGGGTCAGGTTGCACGCGGCGCAGACGCCAGATGCGGGGCTCAAAGAAACTGACAGGGTAATCAAAGCCTTCAGCCTGCACGTCCTGACAGAACGACAGCGTGACCGGGCCGCAATCGGCGGGGTCTGTCATCGTGCGCATGGCGCGGGGCAGGGCGGTCAACAGATGCTCGGGCCGGGTGATGCGGTCGTAGTAGCGGCTGACCGGGCGAAAGGCGTCGGTCACCGAAACCGTGCCATCGCCGAAATCTTCGGCTTGTTGCAAAACCGGATCAGGGCTGCGGTTGGCAAAGGCATCGCCGGGCACGATCAGCACAGGCAGACGGTTCACATGCGCCACACCCGCCGCCGTCACCATGTTCAAGGCCCCCGGCCCGATGGACGATGTGACCATCATCGCATGTCTGCGACCAAGCTGCTTGGCATAGGCAATGGCACTATGCGCCATGGTCTGTTCGTTCTGGCCACGGTAGGTTGGGAACACATCCTTCGCGCCATGCAAAGCCTCGCCCAGACCGGCGACGTTGCCATGGCCAAAGATGCCCCAGCATCCGGCCAGAAAAGGCAAGCCGTCTTCGGCCATTTGCACAGACAGATAGCGGATCATCGCTTGCGCGGCGGTCAGGCGGATTGTGGTCATGCTGTTTGTCCCTTTGATCCAGCGTTGTCCCATGCAGCGCAAAGGGCGGCATAGCGGGTTGTCATATCCTTGATCGCCTCGGCATCCGTCATCCGGCCCGCGAGCCATTCCTTGGCGGCATGGACGAAAATCGTGCGGCCAACAGCGAACCCTTTGACCAGATCATGCTTGCGTGCCAGTGCGAAACTTGCGGCCAGATCTTCGGGCGACGCTTCCAGCCCCAGCACGACGATGCCGCGCACGTAGCGGTCATTTGCAGTGATTGTATCACAGGCATTGGTCCATGCGGCATCGGTCTTGAACGGCTCCAGCTTCCACCAATCGGGGTAGATACCAATATCGTAAAACCGCTGAATCACCTGCGCCGACGTATTATCATTCACTGGCCCCACCTTTGAGGGAATGATTTCCAGCAGCATTTCCAACCGGTTGCGCCGACACGCATGGAACAGGCGGCGCACAGTGTCTTCCTGTGCGGCCTTCATATCCTTGCTGTCATTTGGGTGGTAGAAACACAAAACCTTGACGATGTGTTCCAGTGGCCATTCGGACAGACCACCGAAATCTGGGCCAATTTCCGGCTCTAGCGTTAGAGGGCGGGATGCAGGCCATTCTACTGGCCGTGCGATCCACAGCCCTTGGCCCGCCGCACGGTACAGTGCGTCATGCCCCAATCGGCTGTCGCACAGAAGGCCGTAACCGGGCTGGCCGTTTGCCACGGTTTCGGCGGCGGTCAGGCACAGTTCCTTGAACGCGCCGATGCGCTTGTGATCGACGACCGCCGCATCTGCCAAGGCTTCCAGTTGCATCCTGTGATCGAAGGCAAACACCTTCAAGGACGGGAATTCGCGGCGCCGGTTGGTGGACCAATGGATTTGCTCCAACGCAGCGTCGTGGCGCAACCGGGGCGTGACAATCCCGCGATCAAAGAAGAATTGCAGTTCCTCCCATGACGGATAAGCAGGGGTGCAACCATGGCGCGAAACGGCGAAAGCCCCGCAGGCATTGGCGAATTTCAGTGACGTGGCCCAAGGCTCGTCTTTCAGCCAGCCGCGCAGCAGGCCCGACATGAACCCGTCGCCCGCGCCCAAGACGTTGAACACTTCGATAGGAAAGCCTTGGCCAGCAAGGCCATCATCAAGACTCTCGGGAACCGCGCCTTCAAACGCCACAGCCCCCATCGGCCCACGTTTGCAGACCAAAGTTGCAGTAGACAGCGACCGCACCTTGCGCAGGGCAGCAATCGTATCGGTTGTGCCGCCTGCAATATGAAATTCTTCTTCGGTGCCGACGATCAGATCAAACAGATGCAACGTCGCCTGCAACTTGGCGCTGACCGCGTCTGACGCAATGAACCGGTTTTCGCCGTCGCCGTGGCCTGACAGGCCCCAAAGATTGGGGCGATAATCAATATCGAGCGCCGTCCGCGCGCCGTTCGCCTTGGCCAGACGCAAGGCTTTCAGAACGGCCGCTTCGGTGCGGGGATGTGACAGATGCGTGCCTGTGGCCGTGATGCAGCGCGCCTCGGCAATAAAGGCGGGGTCGATATCATCTTCGCACAGCGCCATATCGGCGCAATTTTCGCGGTAAAAGATCAGGGGAAACTGGCTGTCATCGCGAATGCCCAGCAAAACAAGGGCGGTCAGACGCGCGGGGTCGGTTATCACACCGCGCACATCAACGCCTTCGCGTGCCAGCTCTTCACGAATAAAGCGGCCCATATGTTCATCGCCGACCCGCGTGATCAGGCCTGATTTCAGGCCAAGCCGGGCGGTGCCAGCGGCAATATTGGTGGGTGATCCGCCGATGTATTTCTGGAACGACCCCATATCTTCCAGACGCCCGCCGACTTGCGCGCCGTAAAGATCGACTGACGACCGCCCAATGGTGATCACATCCAGCATTGCCACCCCTTTTTCCGATTGTGGAATATATATTCCAATTCGGGTGGCTTCACAATCGAAAAATATGGCGAAAACTCTGCCTTATCTGCGCCGTGTTCCAACAGCGGTTGCAAGTGTCATCGCCAAGGCAAACGAAGCTGATAACGACCGGAAATCACCCATATCCACTTCGCGCACCAGCAATGTCGCAGCACCCAGCTGGTACAACGGCGACTTCACCGCATCGGTAATTGCGATGACTTTGACCCCCCGGCTTACAGCGACCGCCGCAGCCTGCAGGGTTTCCTGCGCATAGGGGGCGTAGGTGATCGCGATCATGGCATCGCCCGGCCGCAACATACTGTGATGGTCGATGCCACCAAGCCGGTCATGAAGCTGCGCCGGCACTGCCATCTTACCAAAAGCATAGGCCAGATAATAGACAATCGGAAAAGCGCGCTTCACGCCGATCAGGTGAATGGTCGAGGCCGCTGCCAACATATCGACGGCCTGCTGCAAGGCCGCGTCATTGATCGTCTTGGTCAAAGAGTTCAGCGATGCATGTCCCGCCTGCACAAAATCATCCAACAATTGCAATGGATTGGAAGTTTGATCCGGATGAAGCGCATTCAGCCGCGCATTATAGTTCGGCCACCGCTGCGCATAGTCCTGCCGAAACAGTTTTTGCAGTTCTGAAAAGCCTGAAAATCCCATCAGTTGGCAAAACCGCATCAGCGCAGAAGGCTGCACGCCCGCGGCCTCTGACAGGTCTGCCACAGTTGAGACGGCGATCTTGTCGGTGTTGATGGCCAAATAGTCGGCGCATTGGCGCAACCGCTTTGGCAAGGCCGCTGAACCCTGATGCAATTTGGCTTGAAATTCTTCAACGGTGGCGGGGGTGGGTGATGCGGTCATCAATAGGTTTTCCGTCCCTTGGCGCGGCGCGTAGAATTATCACCGACGATATGGAATATAAATTCTACAAAGGGCCACTGTCCACCAAGAAGTGCGGGCTTTACCCGAAATCGCGCCCGTCCAGTGGGTCGGTTCGCGGTTTGGATCGAAATCGGCATTTTTGGAATAGAAATTCCAAATAGGGCCGTGTATACTAAACCCATATAAGAACGAATGCGCATCGCGCGCAAAGCATGTCAGAGGGTAGAATGGCGATAAGATTTGGTTTACTGGGCGCAGGGCGCATTGGGCGCGTGCATGCACGGGCAATCACGGGTGACGCAAACGCACTGCTTGTGGCCGTTTCAGACCCGATGGAAGCGGCGGCAAAAGCGGTCGCTGATACCTACGGTTGCGACATCCGCACCATTGACGCGATCGAAGCCGCGAAAGACATCGACGCGGTGGTGATCTGTACCCCCACCGATACCCATGCCGATCTGATTGAACGGTTCGCCCGCGCTGGCAAAGCGATCTTCTGCGAAAAGCCAATTGATCTGAATCTAGACCGCGTGCGCGCCTGCATGAAGGTGGTGGCCGATACCAAAGGCAAGCTGATGGTCGGCTTTAACCGCCGGTTCGATCCGCATTTCATGGCGGTGCGCGCAGCGATTGATGCGGGCAAAATAGGTGCTGTGGAAATGATCACCATCACCTCGCGCGATCCGGGCGCACCGCCGCCTGCCTATATCAAAGTATCGGGCGG